>NZ_CAAAFS010000245.1:24486-83502 GCF_900634755.1 Protofrankia symbiont of Coriaria myrtifolia | reverse complement strand
GGCCGTGCCTCTCCGCGGGGCCGGCGGGCACAGGGGATCGGGCATGGGGGATGGCGGCTGCCGCGCTCCGAAGTAGGCCGGCCAGCATTCACCACACCGGCCGTATCGCCATACCCGTACGTATGGATTCGTAGCGATCGATCCGTGTCAAGTGTTGGACAGTCTTTACTGTCAACTATTTATCAGTATTTAATGCTCCTCAGGGGAATGTCAGGGCCATGGGGGGCATGGAGTGGTTGAACTTCTTATGTTGGGCCCGCTCGAGCTACGGGTGGCTGGTATTCATGTAGATCTTGGGTCGGCGAAGCAGCGAACGGTGCTTGCCGTCCTGCTGGCGGATCTCGGGCGACCGGTGCCTCAGGATCTTCTCATCGACCGGGTGTGGGGAGGCTCACCTCCGACCGAGGTGCGAAATGCGCTGTACACGTATGTCACACGTTTGCGGCGGATACTCGCGTGTACCCGCCAGGTGGAGGGGGGGAAGGTCGAGCTGGTCCGGCAGCGGGGCGGCTATCTGCTCGACGCCGACCCCACCCTGCTCGATCTGAATCGGCACCGTTGTCTGGCGGAGCGAGCCCGGGCGGTGGCCGACAACAACCCGGAGCAGGCGTGCCACCTGCTCAGACAGGCCGCGGACCTGTGGCGGGGAGAGCCCCTGGCCGGCCTGCCGGGGGACTGGGTCGCGCGGGTCCGGGAAAGGCTGGTCCCGCAGCGGCTTGGCGTGCTCGCGGAGTGGGCCGATCTTGAGATAGGGCTGGGCCGCGCCGACCGGGTGATCGACGAGCTGCAGGAGGCACTCGCCGAGAACGAGTTGTTCGAGCCGCTGAGCTGCCAGCTCATCCGGGCGCTGTGGCACGCCGGCCGCGGCGCTGAGGCGCTGGAGTGCTACGCGCGGGTACGCCGGCGGATCGCCGACGAACTCGGGGTCGAACCCGGCGCACGGCTACGGCGGCTGCACGAGGCGATCCTGCGGGGCACTCTCGAGGCCGCCGCGCCAGCCGGGTCACGGCCGGCCGCGGTGGAGCCGCCGGAGGGCGACGACCCGCAGGCCGCGCAGCCACCACGGCCGCCATGCCTGCTGCCCGCCGCCGTCGGAGACCTCACGGGCCGGGACGAGGAGGCGGAGCTGCTGTGCCAGCGGCTGACCGCTGCCGGCTCCCCTCCGTCGATGCCCGTCGCGGCGGTGCTCGGCATGGGCGGGCTGGGCAAGACGGTCCTGGCGGTCCACGTCGCGCACCGGTTACGAGAGCACTTCGACGACGGTCAGCTCTACGTGGACCTGCATGGTCAACAGCGCAGTCCGGTCGATCCCAGCGACGCGCTCGCCCGGTTCCTGCGCGCGCTGGGCGTCGCGGACAGCGAGATTCCGCTTGGCCTCGACGCACGCGCGGAGCTGTACCGCAGCCTGCTTGCCGACCGACGGGTCCTGGTGGTACTCGACGGTGCCGCCGACGAGAGCCAGATCGAGCCGCTGCTGCCGGGGTCGGGCAGCTGTGGGGTACTGATCACCAGTCGGGCGCGGCTGGCCGCGCTTCCCTGCACCCGACTGCACCTGAACGTGCTCGAGGTCGGGAGCGCGATCCGGATGCTGGCCCGCATCGTCGGCGACGACCGGGCGCTGGCCGACCCCGTGGCCGCCCGTGAGCTGGTACGCCTGTGCGGCTACCTGCCGCTGGCTGTTCGCGTTGCCGCGGCCAGGCTGGTGGCGCATCCCCACTGGAAGATGTCCGGCCTGGTGTCCAGGCTGGTCGACGAGCGGCGCCGGATAGCCGAGCTGCGCCACGGCGCCCTGGAGGTCCGCGGCAGCTTCGGCCTGTCCTACCAGCGGATCGATCCGCAGGCGCGGCAGTTGCTGCGCCGACTGGGGCTGCTCGGCTGCTCGGTCTTCTCCAGCCGGGTCGTCGAACAGGTGCTGGGGACCGATCGGCAGACGGCCGAAGGAATCCTCGACCGTCTGATCGACGCCCAGATGCTCGACGTCGCCGGCACCGGGCCAGCCGGTGACGTGTGGTTCCGGCTGCACGAGCTGGTCAGGATCCACGCGCGCGACCGGGCGGAGCACGAGGAGAGCGGTCAGGAGGTCCGCCGGATCACCGCGCTCGGACAGCAGTCCGGACAACAGTCCGGACAACAGTCCGAACAGCAGCCCGGTGACCGGCCGGCCGTGAACGTCCCCGCCCAGGCGGGTGCGGCCGAGCACTGGGACACCGCGTGGAAGAAATGGGAGGCGGAAGCCAGCGTCGGCAGCCACTGACCGGGACGGGCCACCCCCGGCATGATCGATGCAGGCTGTCCGTCGGTGCTTCCGGAGCCTCCCGGTTTTCGGAGCATCCGGTCAGAGCTGGGCACGGGTGTCGACGGCGGTGCCGCTCTCGTCCTCCCATGGCTATGTGCGCGGACAGCGCGGGATCCAACCGTCTGGGATCTGGTCGGCACTGTAACGGGCGTGTGTCGGCGACCGCACCGCCGCCTGCGATCAGCCCTGGGGTGTGGTCCTCACGGTAACGAATGTATGTCCTGGTGGTCCGTGCGGGTGGGTCGCTTCCGAATCGCGGTGACTGCGGAGGATGATGGGCGCAGGCGACGGGGCTGGTGGCCGGTGATGTGAAAGTCGTCACAGCTCGTGATCGCCGCTGCTCGTCGTCACGTGATGAGATGGCGTGACCGTCGACGGCGATTTCGGGACGCGACGACGATTTCGGGACGGCCGTGAGTCTTCGAGACACTGTGAAACTCCGAGACAACTGTGAGGAGCCCCTGCGGTGAGGCTGGCGATGGGCACCCGGGAGGTCTTCGACGCGGAGAGCCTGCTTGAGGAGTACCTCGGGCCGCGTAAGCGTGGCCTGCGTTACGCCTATCCGTACTATGACGGGCTCACCACCAACGGTGACTCCGACCTGCTGTGCACCGGCGATCTGCTCGCGCCCTGCCTGCTCGGCGTCCAGGTGGACGTCGACCGGATGCACACGTTGACGGCGCTGACGCCGTTGCTGCAGCGCGGGCTCGACAAGCTCCCACCCGGCATCGAACTGATCGAGGCCGACGAGATCACCCTTGATCTTGTCGCGGCCCTGTACGACCCCCTGGACGATCCGGATGTCTCCGACCGCGACGTCAAGGGTTCGTTGATCGCAAAGGTGCTGCACCGCAAGCGACCGGCGCTGGTGCCGCTGTTCGACTCCAAGGTCAGGATCTTCTATCAGCACGAGCGCTGCATCCCGCCGTCTCCCCGGGACGGGCGTTCCTGGCGTGAGTACATGCAGCTGCTGGTTCGCGCCATGCAGTACGACCTGAAGGAGAACGCCGACGAGTTCCACCGGCTGTCCGCGCTCGTCCCCCGTAACGGGCCGCCGCTGACACCGCTGCGCATCCTCGACATCGTGGTGTGGATGAGCAGTGCGGTCTGATCTCCGACAGTCGGGTCTCCGCCGGTCTGATCTCCGCCGGTCGTCGCTGCGGGTGCCGCCGCCGAGGGCACGGTGAGGCGCGGCGACACGCCGTCGGGGTGCCTGTCCGTACTGGCCGTGGTGCCGTTGCGGGCGGCGCGTGCCCTGGCGGTGGGACGAGCGCCAGTCCGTTACGAGGTCGGGCGGGGCGTGGGCCTGCGGGGCCTGATCTGGAACGGCATTGCCGACACCACCTTCGACGGTGTCGTGGTGGTCGGTGTGGACGGCCGGGTGGCTGCTGTCGGGCCGCGTGACCAGGTTGCGCTGCCGGACGGCCTACGCATGATCGACTGTGCCTGGATCGGACCGGGTGTCGTCGACGCCCACGTGCACCTGCCGGCCACCGCCACGCCCGGGTACGACGAACTGCGTTCCGGCGTCGTGGCCGTGCGTGACCTCGGTTCGCCGATCGAGCGGCTCACCCACTGGCGGTTCGCCGTGCCGATCATGGTTGCCGGCGCAGGCCCCCGGGTGGTGGGCACGCCGCGGCAAAGGCCGCGTCCGGATCGTGCGGACCGCTTCGGGGAGCCCGTCGGCCCTGCCCAGGGTGCCGCGGCCGACCGGCTGGAGGCCCGGTCCCCCAACTCGTCGCGATCCGCTCGTCGCGGCACCGCTGGCCGGATCGCGACGAGCCGCCACACGCTGGGCCGCCACCTGCCGGGCCGTCACGGATGGAACCGCGACGCGACAGATCAGCACCTGTCAGATCAGCACCTGTCAGACCAGTATCCGCCGGGCCGACACGTCTCGGATTATTACGGGCCGCGCCGTCACGGACCAGATTGGCACGGTTTGGGCCAGCACGGACTGGGCTGGCACGGGCTGAACGGGCTGAACTGGCGCGGGTTGAACTGGCAGGGAGCGGGCCAGCAGGAGGCGGGCCGGCAGGGAGCGGGGCGAAAGGCGCAGAGCTGGCACGCCCGCCGCGGCGACGCGGTGGTCGTCGTCGAAAGCCCGGCCGCGGCCCGCGGGCTCGTCGCGGACGGCGTCGATCTGATCAAGGTATATGTCGGGGACGCCGCGACCAGCGCGGATACCGGGCGTGGGAAGCGTCCGAACTGGCCGCCGTTGCCTCCGGCCGAGCTCGCGGTCATGGTCGAGGCCGCCCATGCGGCAGGTCTTCCGGTAACAGCGCACGCGCTGAGCGTCGACGCCGTCGAGATGGCGCTGCGGGCGGGCGTGGACGAACTCGCCCACGTCCCGGTGGAGCCCCTGCCGCCACGGACGATCGAGCGGATCGCCGCCGCGGGCGTGCCGGTGGTCTCGACGTTGCAGTGCCATGCCGGGTTCGGCCCGGCGCCCGGGCGTAACGCGGCGTTGCTCCACCGGGCCGGGGTCACCCTGGTCTACGGCACCGACGCGGGGGGCACGGGCAGCCGGCCGCCCGGGGTCGACCCGCGGGAGCTCGACCGGCTCGCCTATGCCGGGCTCGGCCGCCTCGGCGCGCTGCGCGCCGCAACATCCGTGGCGGCCCGGGCGGCCGGGCTCGACGGCCGCCGGCCGTCCGGACGTGTCGAGGTGGGCGGGCACGCCGCCGTCGTGGGGCTGCCCATGGATCCGCTCGTCGAACCCGCTGCCTGGCGCCATCCGACGGTGGTCGTCAACGGCCAGCGGGTGATCATCTCGTAATGTGCGTCGATGTGAAGCTTTCCATCCTGATGCCGGTTTTCAACGAAGAGGCCACGCTTGCGGCTGCCGTCAAGCGGGTGCTCGAGGTCGGCTACCGCTGTGAGATCGAACTCGTCGTGGTCAACGACGGCAGCGTGGACGGAACCCGTTCCATCCTCGACTCCCTCGACGACCCCCGGCTGGTCGTCGTGCACCAGTCGGTGAACCGGGGCAAGGGTGCCGCCGTGCGGACCGCGAGCGATCGTGCCAGCGGTGACTATCTCGTCATCTGCGACGCCGACCTGGAATACGCCCCCGAGGAGATCCCGGCGCTGCTGGAACCGGTCCTCGCCGGCGAGGCCGACGTCGTCTTCGGCTCACGGACGTTCAGCGGCAACACCGCGTTCTCGTTCTGGTACGTGGTGGGCAACAAGCTGGTGACGCTGGCCGCGAACGTTCTTTTCAACAGCTACATCAGCGATCTGGAGACCTGCTTCAAGCTGCTGCCGGTCAGCCTGTACCGCGAGCTGGACGTCCGCTCCGCCGGCTTCGGCATGGAGGCCGAGGTGACCGCGAAGCTGCTTTCCCGCGGCATCCGGCCGTTCGAGGTCCCGATCAGCTACAAGGCCCGCACTCGGGCGCAGGGCAAGAAGCTGACCTGGCGGGACGGGGTCGAGGCGCTGTGGATACTCGGCTCGGTGCGGGCTCGTCACCGCAGGTCCGGTCACTGAGCAGGCCTGGTCACTGAAGCAGGTCCGGTCGCTGAAGCGGGCATGGCTGCTGGGTGGGTCCGGTCACTGACCTGCAGTGGGCCCGGCCGGCAGACCGCGCGGCGCGTTCCCCTCACCCTGGCCGGTCACGGATCTGAAACGATCCGGAAACCAGCCCTGAAGCGACCCGGGTAGTGGTCCTGAAGTGAACCCAGGGACTGATACGCGCAGCGAACCAGGCGCTGGCCGCGGGCAGCGGCCCGGGTACCGAAGTGGTGACCCGGGTGACGGCCGGCTGGTGAATATCCGGCCGAGGAGGCGGCCCTCACCCGCCCTCAGGCCGACTCCACGCCCGCGGGCTGCGACAATGGGCCGCGTGCTGAGCTACGTCGTGCGTGGGCTCACCCGCCGACACGGCGCGGGTGAGCATGCCGTACTCGCCACCTCCGACATCGATCTTGATGTCGGACGCGGCGAGGTCTTCGGCGTCCTCGGGCCGAACGGCGCTGGTAAGACCACGCTGCTGCGTCAGCTCATGGGGCTGATCCGGCCGGATGCCGGGTCCATCACGATGTTCGGGTGGGACGTCGTCGCCCGTCCCGACATCCCGCCGCGGCTGGCGGCCTATCTCGGCCAGCACGACATGGCCCTGGAGGATCTGCCGGTGGGTCGCGCGGTGGAGACCACCGCGCGACTGCGTGGCCTCGGTCGTGGCGCGGCGCGGGCGGCTCGTGACGCCGTCGTCGACGAGCTCGGCCTCGCCCCGGTCGTGGCCCGGCCGATGCGGCAGCTCTCCGGCGGCCAGCGCAGGCTCGCCTCCGTCGCCTGCACCCTGGTCGGCGACCGTATGGTGCTCGTCCTGGACGAGCCGACCACCGGCCTGGACCCGACGGCCCGACGCGCGGTGTGGTCGGCGCTCGAACGCCGCCGGGCCGCCGCGGGCGTCACCGTGGTGCTGGTCACCCACAACGTCCTGGAGGCGGAGACGGTGCTCGACCGGGTCGCGGTCCTCGACGCTGGTCGGGTGATCGCCTGTGACACCCCCGGACGGCTCAAGGCGTCGGTGAGCAACGACGTTCGGCTGGACCTTGTCTGGCGCTGCGATCCGCCCGCCCACGACCCGACGATCGCCCGTCTCGCCCGGCAGGCCGAGATCAGTGGCCGTCGCTGGACCACGCGCATGGACGCGGCCGCCGCCCGAGACGCGCTCGCGCGGCTGACCAGCGGCCCCGCCTTCGCCGCCCTTGACGACTTCACGCTGGCCACGCCGTCCCTGGAGGACGTCTATCTTGCCCTTGGCGGAGCATCCCGCACCCTGGAGCGCACATGAGCACGGTTATCCTGTGACCGCCGCCGCAGCTTACGACGCGGCCGGGCAGATCGCCGGCCGGGCCGTCGAGGTGGCCGGCCCGCCCACCGAGACCGTCTCGATCGTCGAACGGACGGCCGATACCCTCGACCGGTCCGTCGGCGGCTTTTCCCAGGCTGTGGCGGTGGCTGACACGCCCGTGCCGCTGCCGCCGAGCACCCCCTTCCGGGCCGCGCTCGGCGCCGTCTACGTCGGCCAGCTCGCCCGGGCCCGGGTGGCCCGAGTGCCTCTGCTGTTCGTCGCCGCGTTCCAGTCGCTCGGGATCATGCTGCTGCTACGCGGAGTGGTCGATGTTGGCAACGAGACGACCAGCGAGCAGGTGGTGGCGGGCTCGACCGTGCTGGTGGTGGCCTTCGTCGCGCTGAACCTTCTCGCGCAGCGCTTCGGGGCACTGCGCGCGGCCGGGGCGCTGGACTACTACCTGACCCTGCCTGTCCCGGGCAGCGCCGTGGTGCTCGGCACGGCCGCTTCCTACGCGTCGTTCGCGGTACCAGGGATGATTATTACGGCTGTGGTGGGCTCGCTGCTGTACGGTCTGCCTCTGTCGGGCCTGTGGCTGCTGCTGCCGGTGGCCGTCATGGCCGGTGCGTCCCTCGCTGGAATCGGCGCGGTCATCGGGCTGCTCGCTCCCCGCCAGGAACTCGCGACGGTCGCCGGACAGGTCGGTATGAGCGTCGTGCTGTTCCTCGGGATCATCCCGGCGGACCGGTTGCCGCTCGGGATCGACGTGCTGCGTGACCTGCTACCCAGCACATACGCGGTGGATGTGCTGGCCGGCGCCTTCCAGCCGTCGGTCAACTGGGGCATGGTCACCGTCGACCTGCTGGTGTGCACGCTGGTGGCGTTCGTCACGCTGCTGGCGGCCAGTATCGCGCTGCGACGTGCCGGTAACGCCCCGCGTTAGGCCGTTGCGGTGGATTCTCAGCCGCGCGGGCCGACGCCCATCCGGTCGCTATCCATCAGCAACAGCCTGGCATGACAGTTACGCGAACGCTGACAGGACCGTTGACGGCGCGCATCACAACGCGCAGCTGCGGGGCCTCCCTGAGGCGCAGCACCCTGAGGCGCAGCAGCCCGGTGCCGGGCATCCCCGCTCACCGCGGCCAGGCCAGCATGACCAGCCCGATGGCGTCGTGGCGGACGGTTGGCCGATGCTCGAGGAGCCTCGGCGTCGTTTCTGGGCTGTCGGCAGGTCCGGGCTTTTCACCGGTCTGCTGTGCGCGCTCGTCATGGCTGCCTTCGGCCTGCCTGTCGGGTTGTTGTGGGCGCTGACGGCCCCGCGCCTGAATGTTCGGGCGGTACTGGCTGGCAGCGAGATCGTTTTCGATGCTCAGGCCGGTGTCGACGTGTACTTCGCCGTGATCTGCGTTGTCGCCGGTCTGATCGGGGGGCTCCTCGGCTTCTGGCGGGGCCGTGACAGCGGCTGGCCGGTCCCCGTGGGACTGGCTCTGGGCGGGATCGGCGGCTCCCTGCTGGCGAGTTGGATCGGGCATGCGCTGCGGTCGGCGCGAGCCGTCTCGCAGTTGCCCGAGGGCGCCAGCAGCTTGGTCATCCAACTTGTCGAATTCCGGTTGCGTTCGCCTGGCTTCCTGCTCGTCCTGCCCATCGTGTCGCTGTTGGTGCTGTCGGTGCTGAGCTGGTTGTCGCTCTTCGTGATGCCACGCCGCGAGATGCCACGCAGCGAACAGACGTGAACAGTCCCCGCTGGACGCCATGCCACGGTTCCTACAGGGTTGCTACGGGAGGCGCGATCCCGGTTTCGCCAGAGGCGCTCGCGAGCGGGCTGGGGCCGGTGCACAGCGCTGTCCGTCGCTCCGGACGCACCTGGTGGCCTTGTGTCCGGTTGGTATGGACAACGATGATGCTCTGTCCGCTCGGTCAGAATGCTCATGCGGTGACGGTGGGCTGGCAAAGCTGGACGACGCCCTGTTCGCTTGGGTCAGGAGGTCGAGGCCGTGGTCGAACCCACACCGGAGTTGCTGGTCGTCATCGCGTCACGGGCAGTCAGGCCGGATCCGGCAGCCCACGGTTCTGGTGATCTTAACGGTCCAGTCGGCCCTGGCAAGCACGGTGATGTGGCCGGCCCCGCGGAGGAGAAGGGACCCGACGGGAGCGATCGCTACCAGACGGTCCTCACCGCTCTGCGAGAGATCGCGCAGGTCACGGCGGTCCTACCACCTCGTCTGGCCCTGGTCGCCGCGTCGAAGACCCAGGCGGACGCGTTGGTCCGGCTTCCCGGTGTTGCCGGAGTGTTCCTCGAAGCGGTTCCGGCGGGCCTGCGTGAGACGCTCACCGCGAGTGAGCATCTCTTCGTGGATGGATGGCTCGCGCGCCTGGCTGGTAAGCAACGTTCCGCGGAGGGACTGCCCTGGGACGCCACCGACACCGGCCGCCTGCCTCCCGGGCCACCCACATGACCGGTGCGAGACCCGGTGAACATGCGGCCTCCGTGTGGGCCGCTGGCCTGGCTCTGTCGACGAGAAGCGCACCGTCTGTCGCCGAAGATGAGCACCGCGGCCGCGTCGTTCCGAGGACCGCGCCATGAGAGGGTGTTCGGATCCTGTGTGGCAAAACGATCCTGAACACCCTCCATGTCCGGCCACCGCTGGTCCAGAGTTCGGATCTGTTCGGCTAGAAGATCTTCCAAGGGGGCAGCCACTGGAAGGTGTCCGACGTGCGGGCCATCGCGTACAGCCGGTCGCCGACTCTCGCCACCACCTCCAGATGCCGGCCGAACGAGCTCTGGATCATGGTGACCGCGTCCACCCGTCCGAGTTCGGTGGCGAAGCGGGTCGGACCGCTCCAGGGAAAGCCGGCCGCATCGTTGTTCCGCCACAGGTGGACCAGACCGCCGCTGGCCGACGGCACGACCACCTCGAAGTTGCCGATCCGGCCGAACCCGCTCTGGATCAGCACCGGATTTCCGGTGACGCCTTCGGCGAACACCGTCGAGGTCCGCCACACGCCGTCCTGGGTACGGTAAATGTGGGCCAGTCGACCGCCTGCCAGCGCGACGGCTTCCAGGTTGCTGTTGTCGAAGTTTCCCTGGATGAGGCTGACCGCGTCGACATGGCCGAGGTTCGCCGCCACGACGACGGGCTGGCTCCAGGGGAAACCGGCGGCGTCGTTGTTGCGCGAGAGGTAGAGCAGGCCGACGTCGGCTGCGGGCGCCAGCACCTCGAACGTGCCGCGCCGGCCCAACCGGCTGTGGATCAGTGACGGTGTCCCGGCGACACCGTCGGTTATCCGGGTGGGGGACTGCCAGCGCAGGGCGGGCCCGCTGTCACGCCAGAGGAACAGCAGTGACTTCCCGACCCGGGCGAGCGCTTCCAACGCCCCCGGTGTCGCCAGCCTGCTCTGGATCATTGTGAGCGCGTCGATCCGACCGTTGCCCTGTGCCACCTGTGTCGGTTCCCGCCAGGGGAAACCGGGAGCGTCGTTGTCCCGCCACAGGTGTGTCATCCCGGCGAACGCCGACGGCACCACCAGTTCGAAGTTGCCGGTGTGCCCGAAGCCGCTCTGCACCAGGACGGGATTGCCACCGACCCCGCGGCCCCAGCCGACGTGGCTGGGGGTGTAGCGGCACAGTTCGAAGCTGTTCGACCGCATCAGGCAGTTGACGCTGTCCGGTGCGCAGCCGTCGCAGTTGCCGTTCGGGGTGGCGAACCGGCCCCATGTCCCGCCGCAGTTGCATCCGCTGGCGGCGTACTCGTCGGGACAGCCGAAGATGTGGCCTGTCTCGTGGGCGAAGACCCGGTCGAGGTTGTCCGGACCCCATCCGTCGTTGTCGTAGGACAGGACGAGCCGGGGCCCGCCGATGGAGCTGTAGGCGAAGTACTGCAGCGGGTATTTGGTGACGAACGCACAGTAGGACCATCGTGTGACGTGCCTGGCGCGCAGGTCGTCGACGTAGTCGTAGACCCCGTCGAAGTTCGGCTGGTAGCCGAGCTGGCTCATGGCCGGGTCCCGCCAGCGTGCTTCCAGGTCGGCCGCGGCGGGATCCGGGGGAGTGGAGATCCGGACGACCTTGATGTCGTAGCTGAAGGTGAGCTCTGCCGCCGGGTTGACGGTGGCGTACCAGGACAGGCCGTTCTGGATCTCGGCGACGGTCTTGGTGCGTTCCGCGGCGGTGAACTGCAGATCGGCGCTCGGCCCTTCCACGATGATCACGCCGATCGCGATGCTGCCCTCCATGAAGGCGCTGGTGGGCCCGCCGGTGCCGCCTGCGCCGCCTGGCTGGCCGAGCTGTCCGTCGGCGGAGACGGCGGCGGCGGTGAGCACGGGGGCGCCGCTCGTGCCCAGGCTGGTGGGGGATGGCGAGTCGGTGGGGGAGCGAGGCTGTCGCGGGACGCCGCCACCGCCGTCCGGGGCCTGCCCGAAGGAGCCTCGCGGCGGTGGGACGTCGGTGCACGGCCGGTCCCAGTCCCACAGCTCGTCGGATCTCGCGCGGTCCTGTTTGGCCCGCTGGTAGTCGGTACTGGCGCGTAACTGGAAGGCGGCCAGGCCCAGACGTTCGAGCCCGTCGAGATGGGCGGGGTCGACGGCGGTGGCGCCGGAGGCGTCCGGCCCGGGAGAGGAGTCCGGGGCGGCCGTGGCGGGGCTGACGATGCTGACCCGGCCGTAGCAGTGGAGCAGCCGCGCGGACTCGTTGGTCGGTGGCGGCTGGTCGACTGGGTCCGAGCCGTCGTCACGTGCCGTGCTCGCCTGCACGTACGCATGTGCCACGATGATCTGTTCGGCTGGTATGTCCCCCGCCATGGATGATCCGTATCCCTTCTGGTGGATGAGCGGTGCGGATGAACTGTGCGGAGTTGTACCTTGTTGATCTAGAATTGTGTCGCGTTTGGGAAAAGTGTGTGGATGTCCAGTCCGATGTCGTATCCGCGCAGCAAAGATCCGCGTCGGGGGTTCGAGCGCCGAGATCCGCGTACCGGATGGATTCGGAATGGGCCGGAAATCGGATGGATGCCGGATCCGGAACAGCCCCGGCCCCGGACCCGAGATCGTCGGGCCGGGGCCGGGGCTGTTCCGGGGGTGACCGGGTGCCGGGCGGCGGTCGGAAATAGTTACAAAAAGTGACCAGTCACCCGGGATGGCCGGTTACAGCGGGCGACGCAGTGGAGTCGAGGGTGGTGGCTCGCCCCGGTGCTGCGGGTCGCCCCAGCCCACGGAGCCCGGCATGCTGGGCTGGAGATGCTGTCCCGCTCCGGTCTGCTGCCCCGGCTGGCCCGACTGGCCGCCGCGGGCCTGTGCGGCCAGGGCCTCCGCCGCGTTGTGCATGAGCATCTCGATCAGCCGTACGGCCTGCGTGGTCGGAAGGTTCAGTACGACCTCGGCGTCGCCGGCAATCGTGAACGTCACGGATACATCCGCCATGTCGGAATCACGTCCTTGGGTGGGCGCTGGGTGCCTCCGCAGGCGCGTATGTCACGATTGCGCCTCCTTCAACCTGAGTCTGCCTGAACAAACGTGCATGTGCGGTTTGGATCCGTCTGCCGCAGGGGCCTCACGGTACGGCGCGGCGGCCGGCCAGCGCCCGCTGCCTCGCGGTGGACCTGCCGGCGCGGCCGCGCCGATCACGGCCCGGTAGTGTCCGGACGGTGGCAGCATCACATCCTCCTGCGCGTCCGGACCTGGGCGACCATCGCGAAAGGCAGCCCGGAACGCCGGTCGGATCATCGCTTGGACCGCTGCCCGGATCCTCGTGGGTATCGGTGGTGTCGGGGGTGTTGGGGGCGCCCGGATCACAGCCCGGACCGTCGGGGCTGCCGGCCGACGCCCGCCGGCAGCAGCCCAGCGTGGCCGAGTGCGTCGCCGAACTGGAGCGGTGCTATCCGCCGTCCTGGGCGCAGTCGTGGGACACGGTGGGGCTCGCCGTCGGTGACCCGAACATGCCGGTTCAGCATGTTCTGTTCGCCGTCGACCCCGTCGTCGAGGTCGTCCGGGAGGCCGTCGAACGGGGTGCGCAACTGCTGGTCACCCACCATCCACTGTTCCTGCGGGGGGTGCACGGGGTGGCCGAGACGAGCGCGGGCGGTCGGGTCGTGGCCACCGCCATCCGTGGTGGCGTGGCGCTGTTCACCGCCCACACGAATGCCGATGTGGCCTGCCCGGGGGTGAGCGACGCGCTCGCGGACGCGCTCGGGCTCACCGCCGTCGAACCGCTCGACGGGCCACCGGAGCGGCCGGAGAAGCCGGCCGGGCCGCCAGCGCGGCCGGGAGAGCTGGGAGCGCTGGGAGAAGAGCCGCCGCCAGGCCCGGTCCGGTCCGGCAACGGTGGCCTCGGCCGGGTCGGTGAGCTGCCCCGGGCCGAGCCGCTACATGTCTTCTGCGCGCGGGTGGCCGCCGCGCTGCCCGCCACCGCCGGCGGGGTGCGTGCCACCGGCGACCCGGACCGCCCGGTGCGCCGGATCGCGGTCTGCGGTGGCTCCGGCGGCGAACTGATCGGTGCGGCCGCGCGTGCCGGCGCCGACGCGCTGGTGACCGCCGACGGACGTCACCACCACGTCCTCGACGCCGTGGCCGCCCACGATGTGGCGCTCGTGGACGTGGCGCACTGGGCCAGCGAATGGCCGTGGCTGCACATCGCCTCCGCCCGGTTGCGTGCCGGTCTGGCCGCCCGAGGCCGTACGGTGAACACCACGGTCTCCGCCCTGGTGACGGACCCGTGGCGCTGGCACGCGGCCTCGCCGTGGCCGGCCGGGCCGGATCCCGACCGAGCGGCGGGCCAGGGCTACGGCCAGCGCCAGGGCCAGGGCCAGGTTGACGATCGTGACCAGGGCCGGGACCAGCGGTGACGGATGCTGCCGGGAACGCTGCCGGGAACAACACCCACGGAGCACAGCCGCGGAGCACAGTGAGGAGCACATGAAGGCCGATCCAGCGACCCAGCTTCGTCTGTTGGACGTACAGGCGATCGACTCCAGCCTTGACCGGCTCGCCGCACGCCGGCGCAACCTGCCCAAGCATGCCGAGATCGACAAGCTGGACGCGCAGCTTGCCGCCCTCAACGACGATCTGGTCCGGGTCTCCACCCAGGTGCGGGATCTGGGCCGGTCGCAGCAGAAACTGGAAACCGAGGTCGACCTGGTGCGCTCCCGGGCCGCCCGGGACCGCGGACGTCTGGACTCCGGGCAGATCACCAACGCCCGTGAGCTGGAGAACCTGCAGGCGGAGATCGCCTCACTGGCCCGCCGACAGGGCGTCCTCGAAGACGAACTGCTCGAGCTCATGGAGACCGCCGAGGGGCTGGAGGCCCGGGCCGGGGTGATCAGAGCGGATCAGGAGCGGGTCGACGCCGAGCGGGCGACGTCCGTGGCCAGCCGGGACGCGGCGTTGGCCGAGATCGACAACGAAGTGGCGGCCCGCCGTGCCGAGCGGGAGGCCATCGTCCCGACCCTGCCCGCCGACCTGGTGGCCCTGTACGAGCGGCTGCGAGCCTCATCCGCCGGGGTGGGGGCGGCCAGGCTCGTCCGGCGCCGCTGCGAAGGATGCCACCTGGAACTCTCCGGCGGTGACCTGCGTGAGGTCGCGGCGGCTCCCGTGGACGCCGTCGTGCGTTGTGAGGAATGCCGGCGCATCCTCGTCCGGACCACGGAATCAGGCCTGTGAGCCGAGTCGTCCCGGTGGGCCTGGCCGGGCCAGCGGAGGGAACCAGCCCCGTGGACGGGCCCGGCCCGGTGGACGGGACCGGGCCCGCGCGTCGGCGAGCGGATAGGAGTCGACCATGAGTGACCGTCCGGCACGCCGGCTCGTCGTCGAGGCCGACGGCGGGTCACGGGGCAATCCGGGCCCGGCGGGGTACGGGGCGCTCGTCCGCGACGCCGACACCGGTGCGGTCCTGGCCGAGCGGGCGGGCGCGATCGGCCGGGCGACCAACAACGTCGCCGAGTACCAGGGCCTGATCGCCGGGCTGCGTGCCGCGGCCGACCTCGCCCCGGACGCCGACGTCGAGGTCCGGATGGACTCCAAGCTCGTCGTCGAGCAGATGAGCGGGCGCTGGAAGATCAAACATCCGGCCATGCGGCCGCTGGCGACGCAGGCCGCCGACGTCGCGCGGGAGTTCCCGCGGGTCCGCTACACCTGGATCCCGCGGGAGCGCAACGCCCACGCCGACCGGCTGGCGAACGAGGCCATGGACGCCGCCGCGCAGGGCCGCACCTGGGAGCCGCCCGAACCCCAGTCGCCGGAGCCCGTCCCGCACACGGCGCCGACCACCCACCGGCTGTCGGGCTGGATGGCCCCGCCCGCGCCACCCACCACCACCGTGCTGCTGCGGCACGGGCAGACCCCGATGTCGGTGGAGAAGCGGTTCAGCGGCACGGTGGACGCCACCCTGACCGACATCGGCCAGGCGCAGGCACTCGCTGTGGCGGGACGGCTGCGCGACGTCCCCTTCGACGTGGTGTACTGCTCGCAGCTGAAACGGGCCCGGCAGACCGCGGACGCCCTCGGCCGTGACTACCTGATCGACGACGACCTGCGCGAGACCGACTTCGGGACCTGGGAGACCCTGACCTTCGGCGAGGTCCGCCAGCGTTTCCCGGACGAGCTGAACGCCTGGCTGGCCGACCCGTCGGTCGCCCCGCCCGGCGGGGAGAGCATCCTTGCCACGATCCGGCGGGTCACCGCCGTCCGGGACCGGATCCTGGCCGCACACCCGGGCGAACGGATCCTGATCGTCTCGCACGTGACCCCGATCAAGACCCTCACGCTGCTGGCGCTGGACGCCTCACCCGCGGTCCTCTACCGGCTCCACCTCGACCTGGTGTCGATCTCCACGATCGACTGGTACTCGGACGGCCCTGCGGTGCTGCGCAGCTTCAACGACGGCATCCACGCCGCCCACCTGGTCGAGCCGGGCCAGTAGCCGTGTTCCCGGCGACCCGCGAGGCAGCGAACGGCTCGGACGACAGGAAAAGCCCGACTGGCCACGCGGCCCGGCGTCGGTTCGCGAGGACGACTTCGGCCCGCGGACCGGACAGGCCAGCGAACCCAGCCACGGCACCGGTGGTCAGGAGCACGTGTCCGGCCACGTGCGGACCTCACCGGTAAAGGCGGCTCGCAGGTCGGTGTGCGCCGCTTCGAGATCGTCCGCAAAGGCGGGGTCTGCCGCGTACTCACGCAGGGCCTCTTTGAGCCGGTCGGCAACCGTATGCCGTTCCGGCACGAACCGGCCGACCGCCATGCCGTCACGCGTGATCACTATGCTCTTCCGTCGGTCGTTCACGGTGTCCGTGCGCACAGGCAGGGTGTTGGGAGGGATGCAGGCGCGGTGCGGCGCATGGCAGCCTGCTCGTCGTCGGTGAGGCGGTCGAGGTGACGTGCCAGCGCGTCGAAGTAGCGGTGCGTGCTCCAGGCAGCATGGTCACCTATGACGAACAGCCGTCTTCTCGCTCGGCTGACGGCGACGTTGAGCAGGTTCGGGCTGCTGGCCGCCCAGGATCGCGGGCCCGGGTGGGGGCCGCCCGCGCCGAGGACGATCAGGACGACGTCGGCTTCCTTGCCCTGCGCGGTGTGGACCGTACCGACATGGTCCCGGTTCACCACCCGGCACAGGCTGCCCCGCAGCCCGGCGACGACGTCACGGAACGGGCTGACGACGAACAGGTCCACCGCCGGATCCAGTCCCTGGTCGACGAGGCGGTGGACGATGACGTTGGCGGCGTCCGCCTCGGCGGAGTGCCACTTGCCCTGGGCGCTCGTCCCGGCGGGTACGTCCCACCACACGCTGCGGCGTGCGATGCCGTACTCGCCTCGTCTGACGCCGTGCACCATCAGCCCGCCGTAGGCGATGTCGTTGCTGATGGAGAACATCGGCTGGTCGCAGCGGCGGTGTACGCGCAGTGGCGAGCCGACCCAGACGTGCTCGGTGTCCGACCCGTCCGGCGCGGGCAGGAAGGTGCCGTAGCGGTTCAGCCTGTCGGCGACGCGCTGTGCGGAGGCCTGTGACGACGACCATTCCTCGTCGACCCCGTAGGTGCGGCGCAGTGCCTGCTGGGCGGTGTGGGGCAGGGTGACGACTGGCTCCAACTGCAGCGGATCGCCCACGATGACGGCGCGTCTGGCCCGCCAGAGCGCGCCGACCGGCATCTGCGCCGTCGCCTGGCCCGCCTCGTCGACCAGAAGCCAGCCGAGCGCGTCCTGCCCGAGATCGGCGAACATCCGGTCGAGGGAGGCGAAGGTCGTGGAGACGACGGGGACGGCGAGGAAGAGGTTCTGCCAGGCTGCGAGTACGGCGCCGGGTGGGATGGTCTTCGGCGCGTTGCCGCACAGGATGTCCATAGCCGCGTCGAGATTCTTGCGTATCCGGTCGGCGGCGCCTTCGATGAAGGCACGGTGCAGGTCCATGGCGGCGAGGAACAGCCGGGTGCGGGCGGCGGTGAACTCAGGGTCGGACCACGGCGAGCCGAGCTCGCGGTCGGCAGCATCCTCACCGCTGGCACCGTTCGCCTCCGGGGCGTGGGCGGGTACATGCGGGCCCCAGACCGCTCGGGCCGCGTCCACCGTCTCCCGAAGCGCGTCGCGGCGGCGTTCCGCAAGCCAGGCTTCCTCCCGGGCGGCCCTTGCCTCGGCGTCGGCAGCCAGCTGCGCCTGCTTGTGGACAGTGACCGTTCTGGCCTGCTCGTCATGGGTGGCCTCGGCGGCACGGTGGGCCTCGGTGAGGGCCTGGTGTTCCGCACGCCAGTCGCGTTGCGCGCCACCCAGGGTGAACAGGCCCTGGACGAAGCCTGGTCGGCTGTGTTGGTGTTCGGTCCGCCGCTCGGCCCAGCGTTGTACGTCGCGTTCCAGTGTGGCCAGCGTCTGGTATGCCTGGGCAAGCGGCGCGAGCGTCGCACGGTGGTGTTGCTCAGCGTCACGGGCTGCGTCGTGAGCGGTCCGGGCGGCCTGCTCCGCATCGCTCAGGTCGCGCAGCGCCCGCGCGGCCCGCTGCCGTTCGTCGCGCAGCTCGAGGACGGTGCGTTCCGCCTCGCGGAAGCGGTTCACGGCTGCCTGCCAGGCGCTGGCATCTGGCCGCTGGGTTGCCGTCAGGTGCTTCAGCAGGTCACGCATGCCCTGGCCGGAGGGCTGTCTCACCGGGGCGGTGTGGGTCCGGCCGGGGGCGATGACGGCTTGGCGCCTTTCCCGCAGGGCCCCGAACCAGTAAGTGTTGCGGAAGTCCTGGCGGTTGCTTTTCCTGCCCAGCGAGGCGGCGAGCGCGCCCCAGGCCTCGGCGCCGTCGAGGATGAGTCGACCCTGCTCGGGGAAGTACGACGCCTCGCCACGCCAGGCCTCGTCGACGGCATCCATCTCGGGGAGCTGTTTGGACACGTTCTCCACGGCGCCGTTGTTCGCCGATGCGACGACGATCTCGAAGCCGGTCAGCGTGCTGATCGGTGCGCACACCGACCGGTGCAGGTCGGCCGTGGTCCACCGATGAGTCTGGCCGGTGAAGGCATTCGCTGGCCGGGCAAGCTCGGCGAGACGCTGGGCGCGCAGCACGAGCACGGCCGCGATGAGGTCACGTAGCTGGGTGGTCTTGCCGGTGCCCGGCGGCCCGTTGACGGCGTAGACGCCTTCGCTGTCGGCAAGGTACGCCAGGATGGCGTTGACGGAGAACTGCTGGCTGAGCACCAGGGGATGTTCCGTCTTCGCGGGCCAGCGGCCCAGCGGGAATCGCTCCGGTCGCACACCGGCGAGCACGGCGTCGGGGTTACGCCGTAGGTCGACGCGGTGGTTGGTGGGAATGGCGGTGGCCGCCGTCAGATAGTCGCGCAGTGCCTTCCCAGGTTCGGATTCGGACAGTCTGTCGGCCACGAGCGCCAGGTCGGCCGCGATGAAGCTGTTGAGGAAGTCCGTGCCCGCCGCATTGTCGGCACGTTTGACGGAGACCTGCCGGCTCTGGACGCGGATGGCCATGGGCGCCAGATCGGCGGTGACACCGAAGCGTTCTGACAGCCATCGGGTGACGGCGGACAGGTCCGGCACCGTCAACGGCTTGTCACCGAGCCTCGGGGGCTCGTCGCCTTCCGCACGCCGGTCTCCCGCGGCGCCGTCCATATGATCATCCAGCGCATGCTGCGCCCCGGCCTCCGCGGCACCGACCAGCGCCCCCGCGGCCGAGCGGCGCGACCAGTGGCGCAACCGCACCGCCCGCCGCGCCGAGCGCGATCTCGCAGAACAGCCCGGCGAACGGCTTCAGCCGCCCGGCCGCGCGTTCCATGACCTCCAGCCTGCCATCTCCGACGTCGAGGACGATCTGCTCACAGGCTTTGGCCTCGTCGTCGAAGCCGTCGAGCCATCCGTCCTTTCTCGGCCCCGGACTACGCGCTCGTCCGACTGCCCAGGCACACGCGGAGAAGGTGATCGAGTCATGGATGATCCGCCCTTCGTCGGTGACCTGGAAGGCGAGTAGCGCACTGTCTCCGTCGATGCGGGCATCGTGGTCCTCTTCGTTCTCGCCGAAGACCTCCAGCAGCACATCCCGCACCGCGGCGATGCGGTAGATCCCGCAGTACACCGTGTGCTGCCACACCGTTCCCTCGGCCAGGGGTACTGCCCGCAGCGGATGCCTCCGCTCCCACGGCAGCGGCCGACCGCCGTCGACCGGGTACATCCGGTTGCCGGGCGAGACCTTGCCGACCTGCTGGGGGCCGAACATCTCGACGGCACGCCAGTACCGCACGATCTGTGCCCTGCGCCGCCGCTCCACACGCGCCGAGACCACCCCGACAGCCTCATTTCTCCGCGGAAAGCAACAGCCTTTTATGCGGAGCGTACCCGTTTGGTCGCCCACATCGGGAACCGGTTCTGGCGGCGGGAAGATCCATGGGGAGTTCCGCCCGGCGAAGATGGCCGACTGAACCCGGCTGGATGCGGTAACCGCGCCTGTCTTTCTGGCTGGTTACCGGGGCTGATTTCCGATGTGTCAGGTTGCGGTTACGCTGGGATGCGGTCTGCTGGCAGGCACGGACATCTGCTGGCAGGCACGGACATCCGACAGCCCTGCCAGAAGTGTCCGTGTGGGCGAGCCAGGTCAGGGCGTCCGGGACTGCTGGGCCGGGTGCCTGCCGCGGCGGTACTGGCGCAGTTCCCTGCGGACCTTGACCTGGGTGATCAGACCGATCAGCAGCCCGATCACCAGGCCGGCCGCCGCCGACGCGGCGAGCGCGCCCGCGAGCGAGGTGTTGTGGATGGAGCCGAACAGCCACACGTTCACCCGCTGGTCGTTGCGCACGACGAACACGATCACGGCGATCGCCAGCAGCAGGACGACGACGGTGACGGCATAGACGACGTAGCTGACGCCGCGACGCCCGCCGGCCGGCGTGGGCCCGTCAGGCGGCTGCGTGGGCCCGGCGGGAACGGGCCCGGCGGGCGGCTGAATGGATCCGGGGCCGGGCGGAGCGGGCGCGGTTGTGCCAGGTGATCCTGTTACGCCAGTGGACGGCGTAACAGGACGGGTGTCGTCAAGCTTCTTGATGGGTTCCCCGGGCGTTGTCACGGCCGATCCCGTCCTTCGTCTTCCAGGTGGTGTCGTGCTCTTCCAGATGGATGATGGTGCGTTCTGCCAACCGGTGGCCGTGTCGCTCCTGCCGCTGACTGGTGCTGTTGCTGACTGTGCCAGAGGTGCGGTGACGGCCGGTGCCCGTCCTGGCATCTGATGTTGTCCTGGCACGCAGTATCCCCGCCGCGGACCGTCGGGGTGAGCCGAGGCGTCTGTGGTGTCATATGCTGACGGTCACGGATGAGTCGACCAGGCGGTCGCGTCGGTTCCGCTCACGCGGAGCCGCCGAGGAACGTCCGGGCTCCACAGGGCAGGGTGGTGGGTAACACCCACCCGGGGTGACCCGCGGGACAGTGCCACAGAAAACAGACCGCCGGCGTCCTCGGACGCCGGTAAGGGTGAAACGGTGCGGTAAGAGCGCACCAGCGCCCGGGGTGACCCGGGCGGCTAGGTAAACCCCACCCGGAGCAAGGTCAAAAGGTTCCGGAGCTTTCGGGCTCCGGGGCTGCGCAGGCGTTCGAGGGCTGCCCGCCCGAGCCTGCGGGTGGACCGCTGGAGGCTGTCGGCAACGGCAGCCCGAGATGGATGACCGCCAGCCGGAGCCGTCTCACGGCCCCGGCCCACAGAACCCGGCGTACCGGTCGACTCATCCGCCCCACCGCCCCTGAGCTGGGCGGACAGCAGTTCCCCGCGATCGTGGCCCGTACCTGGTCCGCGGGAGCGCCGAGCACGGAGCCGATGGCCCGGCGCTTGCGGCGCCCAGCTGAAAATGTCACAGCAGCCACACCTCGAAACAGGGGTTGCTTATGGCAAGTGCTATCTGTGTGGCAGAAGCCAGGCTGACAGCTTCTCAATCCATGTGACGGAGCGTGGCATGTCATGTCCTCATCTCGCCGCTGACGGCGCTGACGGCGCTGACGGCGTGGGGGGTAGGGGGCGGGCGAGGACGGTGTCGACGATTGCCGTGTGCCGGGCCCAGAGCTCCGCCCCCCTGGTCAGGGCCTCGTAGCCGGCTGGTGTCGGCCGGTAGTACTTGCGGGCGGGGCCGCTGGAGGAGGAGACCAGCCGGGCAGTGATCCGTCCTTCGCGTTCCAGCCGGGCCAGCGCCGGGTAGACGGTGCCCTCCATGACGTCGGTGAGGCCGACCGCCTGCAGCCGTTGCACCACCTCGTACCCGTAGGACTCCCGCTCGGCCAGCAGGTGCAGCAGCAGCAGGGAGAGGACTCCCTTGAGCAGTTGTGGATCGTGGGCGAACGTCACACTTCTAGGTTGTGCCGAGTACCTGGCATAGTCAAGTACTGGAGTAAAGCCGATCTTGACGTCTGGCATCCGCTCTGGCTGCGACCGCTGACGGCGGCGTGGACGAACGCCGGCGGACGGCCATGAACCACGGAAGTCCGCCGACCTGGGGCGATGGATGCAGGCGGATCACCATGAAGATAATAAACTGGACTTTTCGTCCACCGATAGCCGTCCGGCCGGGCTCCGACCGGCGGCAACGGAGGCGGGCGCCGATCTACGCCACGCTTTCCTCATGCTCCTGAGCGGGGCCGTGAGCGGGCTGGCCATTGCGGTTCGGCTGTGTCGGTTCGGCTGTGTCGGTCCGGATCGTGGTGCCCGGGTCGCGCGCGTCTGGATCGGTGAGCGCCTGGCGGATGTTGATCGTGTATGGATGGCGCTCGCCGAGGACGCGGCGGCGTCGGGTGAGCGCGTCGTCGAACATGGTCTGTGCTTCGGCGACACCTCCGCCGGAATCTGTCACACCGGGTCGTAGCCGCGGGCGTGCCGGTAGGCGTACTCCACCGCCAACTGGGTCTTCCCGACCCCGCCCAGGCCGTGCACCGCCTGCGGCAGTGCCGCCGTCACCCCCCGGCCGAGCAGCCGGGTGCGCAGCGGCGAGCAGCGGACGACGGCACCGGACCGCGCGCCGGCGCTGCCACGAACAGCTATCAAGATCCTCCGGGGTTCCCGGTGGATGGGAGAGTGGGGCGCGTGGGAGGCGTACCGGGTGGGGCCGTGCCGGCCCTGCTGTGGCTGGGACGGCCGCCGACACCCTCGACGCCGACCTCGATGTCCGCCGTCACCCCGGCTCCGCCGCGTAGAAGAGATCCTCCGACACGTCGCGGTTGTGGAAGAGCGAATACGGAGGAGTGCATTCGGTTCGGAAGTTCGGGTACTTCTTCCGCGGCGCGGGATCCTTTTCGGCCGTCCTGAAAGCTGTGAGCCGGTGAGGTGCCAGGCCGTATGTTCGGCTCTGGTTGGCCTGTTGGTCATCACCTGCTTTCATTGTATGGCGGGCGTGTCCATTACGCTGCTGTTCGGCTGCTGTTGGTCGCCGGCGGAGGCGAGGGAAGCGCGTGCCTACCATCGATGTCAGTGGTGTGACGATTTCCTACAGTGGCACCGGGGCGCCGGCGGGGTTGCCGGACGCGCCGACCATTGTTTTCGGGCATGGCCTGTTGTTCGGTGGCTGGATGTTTCGCTCACAGATTACGGTCCTGCGTGAGCGCTACCGTTGTGTGGCGGTCGACTGGCGCGGCCAGGGTGACACTCCGGCGGCCGCCGGCGGCTATGACATGGACACCCTCACCGGCGACGCGGTCGCGCTGATCCGGGAGCTCGACGTCGCTCCGGTGCACTGGGTGGGGCTGTCCATGGGTGGTTTCGTCGGGCAGCGCATCGCGGCCCGCCATGGTGAGCTGCTGCGTTCACTGACGTTGCTGGACACCAGCGCCGGGGCTGAGGAGCAGAGCAAAGTCCGCGAGTACAAACAGTTGGCGTTGTTGCTGCGTCTGTTCGGCATCAGACCGATTCTGGGCAAGGTCAGCTCGCACATGTTCGGCCCCGCCTTCCTCGCCGACACCGCCAGCGCGGCCACGATTGACGAGTGGGTCAGCCGGCTCAACCGCAACAAGGGTGCCGCCATCCGTAAGGCGGTGCTGGGGGTGGTCGACCGCGCGCCGGTGGAGCGGGAGATCACCGGAATCACGGTGCCCACCCTTGTTGCCGTCGGCGCCGACGACAGGGCCACCCCGGTGGAGAAGTCGGAGCGTATCGCCGCTCGTATTCCAGGGGCCCAGTTGCGGATCGTCGCGGACTGCGGGCACAGCAGCAGCCTGGAACAGCCTGCGACGATCACCAGCCTGCTGGCGAAGTTCCTCGCCACGGCCGACCGGCCCTGACCGCGAACGTCGGGGTACTCGCTACCGCACGGATATCAACAATTTCGCGGGGCCACGGACGTTGATCCGACCATTCCACCGGACCTCCTCGACGGCAGGCGAGGGGAAACGCCGGGCGAACCGGGTGAAGGTGACCCGGGCCTCCAGCCGGGCCAGCGCCGCGCCGAGGCAGTGGTGTATACCGGCGCCGAACGAGACGTTCTGGTGCGCGTTCGGCCGGTCCAGCCGGAGCTCGTCGGCGTCCGCCCCCCAGAACCGCGGATCCCGGTTGGCCGCGGCCAGGCAGGCCACCACCCACGCTCCAGCCGGGATTTCCTCGCCGTGCGCGGGAAGAGACTCGATGGTTATCCGCCGCATCAGGTGTACCGGGGTGTCGTAGCGGAGGATCTCCTCCACGGCGTTGGCTACGAGCCCGGGATCCTCCCGCAGCAGCCGTAACTGGCCGGGGTGGCGAAGGAGCGCGAGAATTCCGCCCGCGAGCAGGTTCACCGTGCTTTCGTGGCCCGCGATGTAGAGAAACATGACCTGGGCGACCAGTTCGTCCCCGCCGAGCACGTCGCCGTCGTGCTCGGCGGCGAGAAGCGCGCTGATCAGGTCGTCGCCGGGGTTGTCCCGTTTCCAGTCGGTCAGTTCGCGAACGATTCCCATCAGCTCGTGGTTGGCCGCCCGGATCTCGGCCTGCAGGCCCGGGTCGGCGAGCGGCTCGAGCGCGCGCACCAGCGTTCCGGTGAGCGCGCGGATACGGGTGTGCTCCACCACCGGAATACCCAGCATCTCCGAGATCACTGTGAAGGGGAGCGGGAAGGCGAGTTCGGCGACAAGGTCCGCGCGGCCCGCCTCGGCGATCCGGTCCAGCGCCCTGTCGACGAGCGTCGCGATCCGCGGTTCCAGCGCGTCGACGGCACGCCGGGTGAAGGCTTTGGAGACAAGGCCGCGCAGTCTCGTGTGGTTCGGTGGGTCCTGGTCCAGAACGGCCAGCCCGCGCATCAGCCGGTTCTCCTTGCCGAGCGTCCTGGAGTCGCTCTTCCACCGCGGCAGGCGTGTCAGATACCGCTCGTCGACGGAGTGCCCTGATCTCTGCAGTTTCGACACGTCCTCGTACCTGGACAGGATCCAGAACCCGAGCGGGTGCTCGTGGGCGGGCGCGGCGTCACGCAGTTCCGCATAGTAGGGATAGGGATCGTTGGTAAAACCGTCGGTGAACGGGTTGAAGACGAACGCTTCCTCGGAGCTTTCTCGCGTCATCATGATCTGGCCGCCCTGATATTACGCATGGTCACGAAAGCGGTGGCGCACAGTGTCTCCTCGGCCCCGTCGGCCGAATAGACGTCGGCTGCGGCGACGGTCATGACAGGGCCTGCCTTGACGACCCGACCACGCGCGACAAGTTTCTCACCCTTCGCCGGAGCCAGAATTTTGACGGTGTAGTCGATGGTCATGTTCACCCATCCGGGTGGCAGCAACGTGCCGGCGGCGCAGCCGGCGGCGAAGTCCGCCAGCGAGCCGAGCACACCGCCCTGGACGAAGCCGTCGTGCTGCGTGAGCTCTTCCCGGTACGGCTGAATGATCTCGACGTCCCCCGGCGCTATCCGGCCGAACTCGAAACCCAGGTGCCGCGCGGCCGGCATGTTCAGGACGGTATCCCGCACGAACTGTTCGAAGGCGGGGTTCGTCGCTTCCAGCACTGCCATGTCCGGAGTTCTCCCCCTGGTCGACGAGTTCTTCGAGCGAGTCCTTCAGGCGGCTGACGGTGCCGCCGGCGTCCAGGTATCGAAGCCGGCCTCCAGATAGCGTTTTCTGGCGGCGGCCCGCATGATCTTTCCGCTGCTGGTCTTCTGCAGCCGGCCGGGCAGGGTCAGTACCAGGTCACCCAGGGAAAGATCGTGCTCCCGTACCACCGCCGCCCGGATCGACGCGGTGACGTCCCGCACGTCCGCCTTCCGCCGTTGGTCGCCCCTGATTTCCTGCACGACGACGAGTTTCTCCCCGTCGGGGCCGAGAACCGAGAACGCGGCACATCCGCCGGATCTCAGCGCGTCGTGTGACGACTGGACGGTGTGTTCGATGTCCTGCGGGCAGTAGTTCCGCCCCCGAATGATCACGAGGTCCTTCAGCCTGCCCACCACGTACAACTCGCCGTCGACCACCAGGCCGAGATCGCCGGTACGCAGGTAGGTACGGCCGGGCTCACCGTCACAGGTGGCCCGGAACGTGTCGGTGGTCGCCTGCGGGCACCGCCAGTAGCCCTGCGCCACATGCTCCCCGGCGACCCAGATTTCTCCCACCCGGTCCGCCGGGCACGGGCGTTTCGTTTCGGGGTCCACGATCCGGAGCGTTTCTTCCGGGAGGATGAGCCCGGAGCCCGCGAGGGTCCGGGCGTGGCCGTTGGACGCCTCGGCATAGCGCCTGTCACCGAGCGCGTCGGCGTCCGCCTCGATGGTGCGCGGGCCGCGGCCCTTCTGGCTGCCGGTCACCAGCAGGGTCGCCTCGGCCAGCCCATAGCACGGGTAGAGCGTCTTCTCGCTGAATCCGTAGGACGCGAAGGTCTCGGCGAACCGCCGCAGTGTTTCGGGCCGAATGGGTTCGGCGCCGTTGAACGCGACCTTCCAGCAGCTCAGGTCAAGCTCCGGGATGTCTCCCCTGGCGGCCCGCGTGACGCAGGCGTCGAACGCGAAGTTCGGCCCGCCGCTGGTGTGGGCACGGTACCGAGAAATAGCCGACAGCCACAGAAGTGGCCACCGGATGAACGCCATCGGCGACATGAGGATGCTGGTCGCCCCGATCCAGAGGGGCTGCAGGACGTTTCCGATCAGCCCTTGGTCGTGGAAGAGCGGCGCCCAGCCGACGAACGTCGAGTTCCGGTCATGGCCGAATGCCTGACGTATCATCTCCTGGTTCGCGGCAAGGTTTCCGTGGGAGACCACGACCCCCTTCGGGTCGGATGTGGAACCCGACGTGTACTGCAGGAAGGCGATGGAGTCCGCCGAGCAGGGCGACGGGTCGAAACCCGTCTCCGCCATGTCGGTGATCCGGTCGACCGGAAGCCAGTGCGGGACCGTGTGGACCGGCTCCAGCGCGGATCGGGTGCTCTCGATCATGGCGTTGGCGGTGAGTACCGCGGAAGGCTCGCAGTCCCGCACGATGCGCAGCGTCGTGTCCTGCACCTGCTGCTTGCGCGGCGGGTTGACGGGTACCGCGACGACCTGCGCATAGAGACACCCGAAATATGCGACGATGAAATCCAGGCCTGGTGGGAAAACCAGCAGTGCCCGGTCGCCGGCACCGCAGCGCCGGCTCAGCCAGCCGGCCACGGCGAGCGCTCGCGCATGCAGCTCGCCATACGTCAGAACTTCTTTTTCTTTCTCGTACTCGTCCAGAAAGACATACGCTCTGCCGGTCGGCTCGAGGGCGGCGCGGCCGCGCAGGACATCCGGAAGCAACATTTTCTGCCGCGTCATTTTCCTTCCCCTGTCCGCGAGCGGATCCCGATCGGGCTCACCCCGGCGTCCCGGCGATTCAGACGATGCTTCTCGGCGCGACCCGGAGACTTGTCAGGCCGCGGACGATGAAACTGTGCTCCTGCCACTGGAGCTGCTCTGCCAGCGGTTCCAGGCGTTCGGTGCGTCGGTACAGGTGTTCGAAGGCAACCTCCGCCTGCAGCCGGGCCAGCAGCCCGCCCAGGCAGCCGTGCATTCCGTGGCCGAAGGCGAGATGCCCCTTCGCGTCACGGGTGATGTCGAACTCGTCCGGCCGGGCGAACACCGCGGGATCGCGGTTCGCGGCGCCGAGACACAGGAGAATCTGATCGCCTTCCCGCACCCGTTTCCCGCCGATGTCGACCTCACGCGTCGCGAGACGTTTGGTCATCTGCAGCGGGCTGTCGTAGCGCAACGCCTCCTCGACGGCTCCCGGCGCAAGCTCCGGCCGGCGGCGCAGGAGAGCGTCCTGCGCCGGATGCTGGAGCAGCGCGAGCAGACCGTTCCCTATCAGGGATTTCGTGGTCTCGTTGCCGGCGACAAAGCACATGATGCACACGAAGACGAGTTCTTCGTCGCTGAGCCTGTCGCCACCGGCGGTCCGCGCGGCGAGCAACTGGCTTATCAGGTCGTCACTCGGCCGGGACCGGCGTTCGGCAATAACGTCGTCCAGGGCCTGCGCGAACATTTCGACGACATCACACACCCGGGTGAAGTCCGTGGCCTTCATAAGCCCCGGCTCGAGCAGGAAGCGGATGTCGTGCGTCCACTGGCCGACGTGTGCACGCAGGCTGTCCGGGAGCAGCATCCAGTCGCACATGACCGTGACCGGCAGCGGCGCGGCGAAGTCGGCGATGGCGTCCATGCCACCGTCGTCCCAGGCCCGCTGTATCAGGTGCTCGACAGCCCGCGAGACACGGGGACGGAGTCTGGCTATTTCCGGTGCCGTGAACACTCGGTTCACCAGTCCGCGCAGCCGGGCGTGGTCCGGGTTGTCGGTGAAGACGAGCGACTTTCTGCCCAGCCGCTCGATTCGCGCCACGTTGTCCTGCGACAGCCGGCTCGCCTGCCGGCTGATCAGTTCAGGTATGAGCCCGGCGCTGAAGGTACGGTCGTGCAGGACGCCGCGCACGTCGGTGTGCCGCGTGAGCACCCACATGCCCAGCGCCCGGTGGACCGGCCGGGTGTCGCGAAGCTGCTGATAGAGCGGGTAGGGGGAGCTCCGGAACTCGGCGCTGAAGGGGTTGAACCGGACTGCCGCCGGCGTCGGACCGATGGTGGCGGCAACCGCCGCGCAGGGGGTCTCCACCGTCATTCCGCCCGCACCCCACGGCTGTCGAAGTATCCGCTCCGGAAGGGATGAAGAACAATTCTGAACAGGCAGATCTTGCCCATTCGGAAGCCGAGGGCGGACAGCTTCAGATAGCGCTCGTACCGGGCGACCACCTCCGGCCCGACGAGCCGGACGGCTTCGTCACGGCGCAGGCGCAGCCGGCGGGCCCACTCCTCGCACGTCCAGGCGTAGTCGAGCCGCCCGTTGCTCACCGACCGTATCTCGAAGACTCCCTCGGCGGCGGCCGTGATCTCCGCGAGTGTCGGTAGATCAGCGTCGGGAAATATCTCCTGCTGGATGAACCTGTTCGCGTCCGCGCGGGACATGTTCGCGTATGCGATCGTCTGCAGCGACAGCACACCGTCCCGGTTCAGCCAGCCGTGGCAGCGGGTGAAGAACTCCCGGTACAGACTGATCTTCTCGGTTGGCGAGTCGGTGGGCCGGGCAAAGTGCTCGAACGCACCGATGGATACGATTCCGTCGAAAGCGGCGTCCGGCTCGTAGTGCAGCCAGTTCTCCGTACGTACCTCCACACCCGGATATCCCTGGGAGCGGACGAAGGACGCCTGCTCCTCGCTGAGGGTGAGACCGACGGAGTGCTGAACCCGGTGTTCCTCCGCCAGCCGCCGCAGGACCGTGCCCCAGCCGCAGCCGATGTCCAGCGCGGTGCGGGCCCGGTCGGCCCGCACCGCGTCCAGGTGAAACCGCAGCTTCCTTTCCTGCGCGCTTTCGAGGGTGTCGTCCGAGCCATCCCGAAGCGCGCACGAATAGGTCAGCGAGTGGTCCAGCCAGAGGCTGTAGAACGCGTTTCCGACGTCGTAGTGGTGGCGGATGGCAGCCGCCGCCCCGGTCGTCCGGCCGATGTCGACTGATTCGACTGGTATGGTCATGACTACGCCACGCGCTGTTGGCTCTGCTCATACAGATACCCGGCGACCGCGTTGATGCTCGGGTTCTCGAACAGCGCCTCGGGAGCCAGATCGACGCCGTAGCGTTCCTCGACCTCGATCAGCAGGGAGACAGCGAGGGCGGAGTCGACACCCAGTCGGTCGAAGTCCGCGTCCGGGTCCACCGCGTCCACCGGTACCTCGAGGAGATGCGCGACATACTGCTGGCACCAGTCGGCAATCGCTTCCTTGCTCGGCTTCAACGTGCTCGCTCCTTATGCCGTGGTACTGGGGGCGGGCTTGCCGTTCCTGGATATACGGCTTGCTTTCATCCGCTCTTCGGACGGGCGCTTGACGTCCCATGCGAGACCACCGAGAGCAAGAATTTTTATGAGCCAGTAGCCCGGGTCGAGACGGTACCAGCTCAGCCCGAAAGAAGACGAGTCGGGAAAGGCATGATGGTTGTTGTGCCACGACTCGCCAAAGGTCAGCAGGGCAAAGATCCCGCCGTTCCTGCTGTTCTCCCTGGACTCGTACGGGTGGGTGCCGAACATGTGCAGGAAGGAGTTGATCGCCCAGATGATGTGTTCCAGGACGAACATCCGCACCAGGCCGCCCCAGAAGAGGCCGCTGACCGCCCCGGCCCAGCTCTGGTAGACGAGGCCGCCGACGAGCGCGGGGAGCGCGAGCCCGAGCGCGACCCAGTAGTAGTAGAGGCGGGCGACCCGGACCAGCGCACGATTCCTGATCAGATCAGGCGCGTAGTGGACGACGTTCGGGTACTCGTGACGACGCATCCACAGGAAATGGGAGTGGGCCAGGCCGCGTAGCCGGCCTTTCAGACCACCGCCGGCGAGATTCGGGGAGTGCGGGTCTCCCTCACGGTCACTGCACTCGTGGTGTCGCCGGTGCAGGGCGACCCAGGACACCACACCGCCCTGGCCGGCCATCGAGCCGAGGACCGCGAGCACGGCCACGACGGACGGCGCGGCCTTGAAGGTGCGATGCGTGAACAGCCGGTGATAACCGACGGTGACGCCCAAGCCGGTCACGACCCACATGGAAAAGAGCAGGGCGAGTTCGGTGACACCGATCGGGTGCACCGTGAGAAACGCGAGGGCGGCGGCGGTACCGGCAATCGGCAGGACGTCGAACAGCAGAAAATGGCGGCGCTGCAGGCGGTGCAGATAAGGACTACTGATCGTCTTCTTGCGAGGAGTGGATCCGACGGTCTCGAAATCGGACTCGGGAACATGGGTCGCGGGCCGTACGCCGACCATTCTCGACCGCCCCTCCTGGGTGCTGGACCTGAGGTTTCTTGAGTCGGGCCTCCTCGAATCGTAAGCTGCCGCGACCGGACACGAAAGGTGTACGGGAACCGCCGATCGCAGGATTGGAACTCGCTATCGGAGGACCGTCGGCGCCGAATCCGTGAGACGATCCGGCCGCTTGGAGTGTGGTCCGCCCTGGTGGGTCCCAAACAGGTCGAGCATGCTGGGAGGGCCGGCGGAAACCGGTGGGAGCATGCTGCTCCCCAGGTGCGCCAGGTATCGGGCTCAGGGTATCGGGCTCAGGCCTCCAGCGGCACCGACTCCAGCCGCTGCAGAAGTTCTTCGGCGAGCGATCGGAAGTCACGGTGGCATCGGCTGACGAGCGTCTGCGTACTGCCGAGCACGCCGTCCGCGGCCCGCAGATCGAACATAGGTTTGCGGGCGTCATGCGAGAGCGGCATCAGGCTCTGGTAGTTGCGTAGCGTTGCAATTTCATATGATTTTAGATTTATGTTTGCCGGCGGTTCATCCAGCACGTCCGACGCGAAGACCTGAGGAATACGGTCAAGTCACCGCTGATACGCCTTGACAGGGCGCTCCAGGCGCATCGTCGGCTGCATGATGACATCCGAGAAAGGCCGGTCGAGGATTCTTCCCTCGTCCTGGATGCTGGTGAGCCCGAGCAGCGCCTGATCCGAGGTATCGATCTCCCTGACCGGTTTACCGGACTTGTCGACGCCAATGATCAGATGCCCGCCACCCATCCCCGGAAGATCGTTGGCCAGGGCGCAGATCGCCTCACGGATGGCGTTGTGATCCCTGCCCTCCCGCTTGAACTCCAGGTTAGCGGTCTCCCGGGTGCCCAGGGTCATCGCAAGATCTGTTCCCATGGCGTCGATCCTGTCCTGCCCGTCGCGGGAAAATGTCACCCGCGGTGGCTACGGACGTGACAGGTCACACCTCCGTCTCCCCGCACGGATCGGCCGCGTGGTTCGCGCGCCGCCCGCGCGGCTCGTCTGGCGACTGGTCACTGGTTGTGCCAGGTGGGTGGGGTAACGCAGTCTTCTTGTCGGCAGAAGGATGTAGCCTCGGTCAGGAGGCGGGCCGAGATCGGGTAACCGAGATCGGGTAGTCGGATCGGATAGTCGGATCGGGTGGTGGGCGGGTAACGGGGAAGGGTTCGACGTCGTCGGCCGAGGGGCTGTGGGGCGTCGGGGCGGATGCCGTCCTGGTAGGCCGTCCGGTACGGGTCGTTGGCCGGCCGTCACGGGCGACCGGCGTCGGTGACGGAGACCGGCACACACGGTGACGGTCGACGTCGAGGGGATGGCTGAAGTCGAGGGCGGTCGCCCGAGATGCGCCCGGACGTGACGGCCGGACCACTCGGTGGGCCGGATCGGAACCGGAGGGCACGGATGGTCCATATACGCCGCAGGTCGGACGGTCTGCCGGTGGTGTGGGTCGAAGTGGCCATGATCGTTGTCTTCTACTACACCTACACCGCAACCCGGTCCGTGGCGGGCGGTTCCGTCCACAACGCGCTCGCCGTCGGCTGGGACATCATGCGTATCCAGGCCGACCTGCACCTCGACATCGAGCTCGGGCTCAACCACTGGCTGCAGGGTGTCCCCGCCCTTGCCGTGGCGTGCTGCTACTACTACGCGACGCTCCACTTCATCGTCACGCCGGCCGTCCTCGTCTGGCTCTACCGCAAACGAGCCCGCAGTTACCTGGCGGCCCGGTGGACGATCGTGTGCACCACCGTGATCAGTCTTACCGGCTTCTTCCTGGTTCCCACGGCGCCGCCGCGCCTGCTTCCCAGCGCCGGTTTCATCGACACGATGGCGTCGTTCCACAACTGGGGTTGGTGGGCCGGTGACTCCAGCGCCGCGCCCAAGGGGCTCGCCGGCATCACCAACCAGTTCGCCGCCATGCCGTCCCTGCACTGCGCCTGGGCGCTGTGGTGCGGCTGGAACATCGCTCGGCTGGCCCGGCACCGCGTGACCAGGGTGCTCGGTGTCCTCTACCCGGGCGCGACCATCTTCGTGGTGATGGCCACCGCCAACCACTACGTGCTGGACGTGCTGGGAGGCTGGTTCGCGCTCGGTCTCGGGGCCGTGGCGGCTGCCGTCGTGATGCGGCTCGCGCACGGGCAGCGGCGGTCCTCCGGACGTCCGACCGGCCACGGCGATCAGCCCGCTGGCGGTCCGGCCGACCGGGGCGACGGCCAGGAAGAGCAGGCGGCGCAGGTGGCGCAGGCCGAACAGCAGGAGCAGCAGGAGGAGCAGGCCGACGAGCCGGCTGGCGGGGCGGCTGACCGGTGTCCCCGGCAGCAGCCGCACCTGCCCCAGCCGGCCGCGATCGTCCGTGCCGGTGTTCCCGTACGCCCGGCGCTGGTGTGGCCACCCCGGGGATAGGCGGCGACCCGGTACGGATCACAGGTGTGTCGGTGTGCGAGAGTTGACCAGTGGTGAGCTGTTCCGCATGCTCCCGTCGACTGCAGTTGGGTCGTTCCTCCGCTGGCGCTGGCGTTGGCGCGTCCCGAAGACGGCTTCGGTCACGATGCCCCCGGCCATGATGTTCCCAATCACCACGATGTTTCTGATCACGATGCCCCCGGCCGTGATGCAATGTCCACGGCCCTGATGCCACCGGCCACGATGTCCCCTGATGTTCCGGCCGGCAGTTCCCGGTCAGCAGTCCCCAGCCAGCAAAGCCGTCCAGCCAGAGTCCATGCGGAGAGCAGTCGATGTCCTTGGCCCAGATCGTCGCGCTGAAGCGGCCCCGTCCGGTTGTGTTCTCCGTGTCCCTCGTCGTCGCCTGGCTGTTGTTGGCGTTGCTGGCGTTCGGGCTGCGGCGTGAGCCCATCGAGGACGAGCTTGCCGACCGGGCCGTCCTGGCGGTGCGTTCGCATGGCCAGGACGGTGCGCAGGTGAGCTTCGACGGCCGGGACGCCACCGTGCACGGCACGTTCCCCAGCCTCACGGACGCCGAGGCGGCCCGTCAGGCGGTGGCGGGGGTGTCCGGGGCGCGGACGGCCTCGTTGGGCAGTGACATCCACATCGCGCCGGCGCTGCTCCTCGCCGCCGCCAGGCCCTTTGTGATCGCGGTCGACGGTGACTCGCTCACCGTCACCGCTACCGTGCCCGACCGGGTCGCCCGTGAGCAGGTGCTCGGCGCGGCCGCGGCGGCGAGCACCGGCACGCTGACCGGGAAGGTGACGGTCGACCCCGCTGCGGCCGCGCCGCCGGTCACCGCTCTCGCGGACCTGGCCCGTACGCTCACGACGGTCGCCGGCGAGCACAAGGCGACGATCGCTGGTTCCTCGGTGGTGCTGGAGGGGAGCGTGGCGGACGCCGGGGAGGCGACCCGGCTTGGCGTGACCGTCCTCGCCGAGGCTCGTAGGACACTGCCGGCCGCCACCGTCGACAACCGTCTCACCGTCCGGTCGGTCACCCCGGCCCTCCCGGCGGCCGGCGGGGCCGCGACAGCGCCGGCTGCCGGCGCGACCACGCCGCGGTCGGTGACCGACACGAGTGCACCGCAACCGGCGGCCGGTGCGACCACGCCGCAATCGGTGGCCGGTCGTCTCGCCAGCGTCGTCGCCACGGGACGGATCACCTTCGCGACGGACAGTTCGGAACTGACCGAGGCCGACCGCGTTCACCTCGACCGGATCGCGGCGGTGCTACGGGAGAGCGAGCTCAGCGTGCTGCTGGCGGGGCACGCCGACGCACGGGGGCCGGGTGTCCTCAACGAGACGTTGTCCCTGGCACGGGCGCGGGCCGCCGCCGCCTACCTGGCCGACCAGGGCGTGTCCGCGGACCATCTGCGGGCCGCCGGGTTCGCCTCGGAGCATCCGGTGGCGACGAATGCCACCGAGGCCGGGCGCGCCGCCAACCGCCGGGTGGAGATCTCCGCTCTCGTTCCGTAGCTCCCACAGACCCGCCCCGATGAACCGGCCGAATGGCCTGGACCTTTGGCCCGGCCTTTGTCTGGCGACCTGGCCTTTGTCCGGCTGCTCTGGCCTTTGCCCGACCGGGATCCCCGGCTTCTGGATCTCTGGCTCCTGGAACCTTGTCCGGGCCCTGCCCGTCAGCCGCCGCTGTCCCGTGGGCAGGGACAGGGCAGGGCAGGGCGGGACGGTCGGCCGGGAGCGGTCAGGACGGTTACTGCGATCCGCAGGTGTCCGAGCGGCGGGTCACCATCGGGCGCATCACGGCGACTATCCGGGCCTGTAGGGCCAGCCTGGTGACCTGCACCGCCAGCAGGACGAGCAGGCCGCCGATGACGCCGTCCACCCAGTAGTGGTTGGCCGTGGCCACGACGACCGCGGTGGTGGCCACGGGCTGGGCGATGGCGAGATAACGCCATCGGCTGTGCAGGACGGTGACCACGACCCATGCCTCGATGATGGCCCAGCCGATGTGCAGGCTCGGCATGGCCGCGTACTCGTTCGCGAAACCGTCGCCCTGGGCGTAGGGCGACGGGCCGAATATCGCGCCGGTGTCGATCAGACCCGTCATCGCCATGGGCAGCAGGCGCGGTGGGGCGAGCGGATACAGGATGTGGATCACCAGGGCCATGCCTGTCGCGATGATGATCACATTGCGGACCCTGGGCCAGATGAAGCGGTGTCGGACGAAGACCCAGACGAGCAGCGCGATGGCCGCGGGGAAGTGGACCGCGTAGTAGAACTCGTTGATCAGGATCGTCGCGTAGTGGGAGTGCAGGACCAGTTGCTGGACGGCTGCCTCGTCAGGCAGGCGCAGACACCGTTCCATGTTCCAGACCGCGATCCCGTGCGACAGGGCTTCGGCCTGATGGCCGTCGACGATGTGTCGGCCGAAACGGTAGACCATGAATAACAGGCCGAGCAGGACGGTCTGGGTGGCCGCGTAGCCGGCGGTGCCGAGGGCGCGACGCCCTCGTCGTGCCCCACCGGTCGCGGACGGTGCGCCGGCTGTGGGCCGGGAGTCGGCCGTGGCGCTGGTCGCGGGCAGCGTGGGCTGGGCGTCGGCCGTCGTCACGGATAACGGGCCGATCGTGCGCGGAGAGAAGCGGTTATGCTCGTCACTGACCCGATCGTCGAATCTTCGGCCTATATTGGACAATGGCGGGCGATATCGGACAATATGGGCCTATCTGGTTGGTCCACAGCACATTGTGCCCCCCTTCACGAAACGAGACCGTACCGTACTGCAATACCGTATCCGGATGCCTGGTCGGGTCTGCCGTCGGGTGTGATCCGCGTCTCTCGGAAAATCGTGTTCCGCGGTGGGTGGCCGTTGTTTTCGGTGGTGCCGGGCGGGTCCGTATGTCAGGCCGGCTCCGCCACGGCCCTGATCGGCCCGTTGTGGTCGGCTGGTGACGTGGTGCTCACTCGTCCCTGCTTGCCTCCGATCTGTCCCTGTGGGATTCTTGTGTCAGGTCTTTATTAGGGAAGGTTTAACTTAGCTACGAGCACTCGCTGTCATTGATCCGACCGTATGCGGCAGTCGCGAGCTGCCGGTTCCGGAATATGGGACGGGGTGCTCTCTCCAGAGCGTGGTGAGGTGCGGTGCTGGTCTGTTCGTGCTTTGCTGTCTCCGAGCGGACGTTGCGCGGCGTGATTGAGTCGGGCGCGTGCGACACAGGCGAGGTGGGTGACGTCTGTGCCGCGGGCACCGGCTGCGGTGGATGCCTCGACGAGATCGAGGAACTGTTGACGGATTACCGCCGTGGCTGTCCGGTTGTGTCATCGGGCTGACATAGCGGAGGTTTTCACGTGAGGGGCGATCCGGAGATTGTCGAACTGCTCAACCGCGTCCTCACGAATGAGCTGACGGCCGTCAATCAGTACTTCCTGCACTCTCGGATGCAGCTCAACTGGGGTTACCGACGGTTGGGCAAGCATACCTACGACGAGTCGATCGACGAGATGCGCCACGCCGACAAGCTGGTGCATCGCGTGCTGTACCTGGGTGGGCTGCCCAACCTCCAGCGGCTGAATACGCTTCGTGTCGGTGAAACCGCTGTCGAGCAGCTCAATTCCGACCGTTCGCACGAGATCGAGGCATGCGGTCTGCTGCGGGAGGGGATTGTCCTGACCCGCTCGCGTGACGACGTCGGATCCGCTGTCCTCCTGGAGGACATTCTCACCTCCGAGGAGGAGCACATCGACTGGCTGGATGCCCAGCTCGAACTGGTCTCCCAGCTCGGCGAGGCGCACTATCTCGCCCAGCAGATCCACGACTGACGCCGCTGCCGACGCAACCACCACCGCGGGCCGAAGGCGGCGCGATCATGACTTTGCGCGCTGTCGGCGGCCCGCGATTGTCGATGGGCCGAATGGGGCGCGGATGATTCGATCATGGTTTTTCGTGCCGCTGGATGCCAGGAGTTCCCGGGCGTCGGAAGACACACCCGCTACCACGGCCTGACGTTCTGTACGCACCTGCCTGCCGCTACACTCGCCATGCGATCGGGAAGGCCATGCGATCCATGAAGATAGCGTGACCAGCCGAGATGTGCACCGGGCTGACAGGCGCGAGGAGATCCGTTGGTCGCTAGCATGGCCGGCTCCGTGGCTGACGTGGTATCCACTGGGCTACTGGTGGTAACGTCCGACAGTCGTGTGGTCTGGGCGAACCGAGCCCTGCTCGATCTGGTGGCCACCGGCGGTGGTGCCGCGTACGACGATGTCGCCGGTACCGTGCGTGATCACGTCGGGCGCGACAGCGCTGACGCCACCGAGCACAGTGGCGTGGGGCCGGCGGGCACGGCGGACGGCGGCTACCCGTGGGGTGAGTCGGACGCCGATCCGGTGTACTCCGCCCGCGTGGCGGTTGCCGAGGCCGGGCTGCCGCTGACCGGGGTCGTCCCCGACACCGGGTCCCGGCAGGCCCAGTGGCAGGCGCCGGACGGCACTACCCACTGGTTGGAGGTCCGGGCCCGGACCCTGATCGGCGGCCGTCCCGCCGGGTTCGGGCAGACGATTGCCGACAGTTTCGTCCTCTACGAGATCACTGATGTCACGGAGCGGCGCCACGAGGAGGAGACGCTGCGGCTGCGCGAGCGGTGGCTGCGTCATGTCGAGACGATCGCCCGTACCGGTATCTGGGAATGGGACCTCGTCACCAACGAGATGGAGTGGTCCGACGAGCTGCTGGCCATGCTCGGCTATCCGACGGACACCCGGATCGACTACGACGCCTTCCGGCTGTTGGTGCACCCCGACGACCGGGCGACGGTCGAGGACGCGTTCGACCAGGCGATCACCACCGTCACCCCGGTCGAGGTCACCCTTCGTATGTATCTGGCCGACCGGGTGACCGAGTGCGTGCTGGAATGGCGGGGGGACGTCCTCACCGGCGACTCCGGCACGCCGATCCGGATCATGGGTACGGCCCACGATGTCACCGAGCTGGTCCGGATACGCCACGAGCTCGCCCACGTGTCCGTGCACGAGCCGCTCACCGAGGTGCTCAACCGGCGGGCGGTGACAGTCCTGTTGACCGAGCGGCTGGCCACCGGGGTCGACCGCACCGGCGCGCTGCTGCTGGTCGACATCGACAACTTCAAGATCGTCAATGACCTGCGCGGCCACTCGGTCGGCGACACGGTGATGCGCTCGGTCGCCCAGCGTCTGGCGGAGACGCTCCCGGCCGCCGCCATCGGCAGGCTCGGTGACGACGAGTTCGCGGTGGTCCTGCACAGCGGCGACGGGCTGGAGGCGCTGGCCGTCGCGGACACCCTGCGTGAGCAGGTCGCCCGATATGCGATCATGGTGGACGGTTTCGCGGTACGGGTGACGGTCACTGTCGGCGTCGTGCCGCTGTCGGCCGTGGGCGACTGCGACACCGCGCTCGCCCATGCCGGGCTCGCCCTGACCGAGGCCAAGGAGGCCGGACGCAACTGCGCCAAGCTGTTCACCGCGGAACGGCACGAGTACCTCACCCGCCGTGCCCTGATGGTGCAGCGGGTCCGGGACGCCCTCGACGCCGGCCTGCTGACCCTTCAGGTGCAGCCCATCGTGGACCTGGCCTCGCACGAGGTGCAGGGATACGAGGTGCTGCTGCGGCTGCACGACGGCCAGCATCCCGAGATCGGTCCGGCCGAGTTCATGAGCGTGCTCGCGCACAGCGACCTGGTCCTGAGCCTGGACCGCTGGGTGGTGCAGCAGACGGTGGCCGCGCTCGCCTCCGTCGCCGCCCGGGGGGAGCGGCTGCGCCTGCACGTGAACATCTCCGGCCGGTCGGTCGAGGACGCAGGCTTCGCCGACTTCGTCCTGTCCGAGCTGCGCGCGGCCCGGGTCGACCCGTCCCAGCTCGGTATCGAGATCGCCGAGAGCGTGGCGGTCGCCGCCGCGGACGCGGTGCGCCAGCTCGCCGAAACCCTCACCGGCGCGGGCTGCCGGTTCACCCTGGACGACTTCGGGGTCGGGCTGGGATCGTTCGTCTACCTGCGGAACCTGCCCTTCACCAACGTCAAGATAGACGGCGACTTCCTGCGGCACGTCGACACCTCCCCGGCCGACGCGGTGCTGGTGGACGCGGTGGTCCGCGTCGCCCGCTGCCTGGGCATGTACACCATCGCCGAGAGCATCGACCGGGAGTCGCTGGCGCCGGCCCTGCGTGACCTCGGGGTGGACTACGCGCAGGGCTTCCACCTCGGGCCGCCCCGCCCGTTGACGGAGCTGCTGGCCGGGACGTCCGACGCGGATCCACAGACCCACGAGGCCGGTCTCAACAGCTTTCTCGGCTGACAGCAGGGCCTGCCCCGGCTGACGGCAGGCCTGGCCCGGCCTGGTGGGAAAGGATCCGGCTGGCCAGGACGCGCGTGGGGCCACAGCGGGGCGGAGTTACACCAGGAAGGCCGCCACGGCCAGCCCGGCCAGGGCCGCGAGCGCCGCTGCGTCCACCCGCCGCGGGCGCGCCGGCTGGTGCGCGACCGCGCCGAACCCGCCACGGGCGGCGATCGCCTCTGTCATCTCCGCGGCCCGGCGCAGGCAGGTGACGATCGCCGTGCACAACAGCTCGGTGATCGATCGCGCGTGCAGCGGCAACGCCGCGAGCCGGCCCGGCAGCCGGCGACAGGGTGGCCGCGCTCCGACCCGCAACCGCCGGACCGCGAGCAGCATGCGGATCTCGTCCACGAGCAGCGGCAGGCAGCGGATGGACAGTGCCACCGTCGCGACCCACTCGTCGATCGGCAGCCGCAGCCTGCGCAACGGCTCCAGCAGCCGGCCCAGGGCGGGCGCCAGCTCCGACAGCGGTGTGGTCCACCCCAGCAGCGCGGCCGCGGCGAACATCGTCATGGACGCCGACGTCAGCCGCAGCCAGTCCAGCATGCCGCCGACGGACAGCCGTACACCACCGACGGTGACGAACGGTGCCGCGTGCGACTGGGCGGTGAGCAGCACGCCGATCAGCAGGCCGTACCAGAACCAGCGGGGCAGGCGCGGGGCCGCACCGACCGGGATCCGGGCGATGATCATGGAGAGGCCGACGAATCCCACGATCATTCCGATCACCGGCCAGGACGGCCGCACGGCGACCAGCACGTCGAGCAGCGCCATGATGATCAGTTTCGTGCCGGCCCACAGGCGGTGCACCGGGGTGTCACCGGGGATGTAGCGCAACAGGTTCGGCTCGGTACGGCGTCCGTGTCTGGCCGGCCGCCGCTGGGAGAATCGGCCGCGGCAGCGGTCGGCCAGGCCACGCGCGCTCCTGTTTCCCGAGCTGCCCGATGGCGGCTGCGGGGCCGCGGCCGCCGGTCCCCGTGCTGGTACGCGACCCGGGCGCCCGGCATCGTCTACATGCCCGTCGCCGCTACCGCCACTGTCTGTACCGCTGTTGCCGGTACCGCTGGCGCCGACCTGGGCAGTGCTATCCTGGATGTGGAAAGCATCATCATGATTACTAAAAGTGTCGTCATTGAGGTCGTCGTCGAGATTGAGGTCGTCGTCGAGGAGGCAGGCCTCCGCGCCAGCCCCTGCCGGCCGCGGATGAGGCAGCGGCGCGAGCGGGCGGCACAGCGTGCCGTCGGTGATGCTGTCGGTGAACGGTCCGTCATGTACCAGTCGTCCGCCGTTCAGGACGAGCATCCGTTCGGTGAGACAGGCCATGTCGTCGAAGTCGTGGGAGACCACTACCAGCGTCAGGCCGGTCCGGATTCGCAGATTCACCAGGACGTCGATCAGAATCCGGCTGGACGAGGCGTCCAGGCCCGCCAGCGGCTCGTCGAGGATCATCAGCCGAGGCCGGCAGGCGATCAGCCCGGCGAGCGCGGCCCGGCGCATCTGCCCGCCGGAGAGGTCCTCCACCCGCCGGTCCCGGAAGAGCTCCGGGTCGAGCCCGACCGCGGCCAGGGCCTCGTCGGCGGCGGCCGCGTCCACGCCGGCCGCCGCGCACACGTCAGCGCCCACGGTGGGCGCCAACAGTTGCAGCCGGGAGTGCTGCACGGCAAACCCGATCTCGCCGGGGCAGGCGGTCAGCGGCCGGCCGGCGAGGTAGGCCGCGCCCTCCGAGGGGGTCAGCAGACCGGCGAGGACGGCGGCCAGCGTCGACTTGCCCGAGCCGTTGCGGCCGCGGACCAGCACCGCCTCACCGCTGTCCAGGCAGAAGGAGACGTCGCGCAGCGCCCGGCGGGCCCACGGTGACCGGGGCGAGTAGACCTGTCCCACCCCGTCGAGGCGGACCAGCGCGGCTGGCCGCGCGGGCTGCTGCCCGGCGGGTACGACCGGTGCCACCGATGCGACCGATGCCACTGGTGCGACGGACACGGCTGGCCTGTCCGGCCCGGTCGGTGAAGCCGGGGTGCTCGGCGGAGCCTGCGGCGTGGAGACAGCCGGCGGAACAGCGGCGGCCAGCGGCGGAACAGCGGCGGTCGGCGGAGCCGGTGGGGCGGGGATGACCGTGGCCGGATCCAGCGGGAGAGCCTGGCCCGCAGCCCGGTCCTCCGGCCTGCCGGGCGCGTCGGCCACGGTGGACGTGCCGCCCGCGCTGGGCGCATCGTCCATGGCGGACGCGGCGGGCATATCGGATGTGACGGGCGCGCCTGGCGTGTCGGGTGTGGCAGGCGCGCCGGGTGCGGTCGGTCTGCCAGCGGGGCCGGACGCCGAGCCGGCCGGCGGGGTGGGCGACGGGAGGGCTGCCGAGACGGACCGCAGCGGCCGGGCCCGCGGCGGGCGCCAGGGAGAGACGCACGGGATATCGCCCGTCGGAGCGCCCACCGAGGTCAGCCGGCCGGCGTCGAGGACGATTCGGCGGTGCGCCCGCCGTGCCTCCGCCGGGTGGTGGGTCACATGAACGACCGCGACCCCCTCCTCGTCGGGCAGCCGCGCCAGCAGGTCGGTGAGCTGGTCACGGCCTTCGGCGTCCACCATGGCGGTGGACTCGTCGGAGACGAGCAGCCGGGGCGCCCGCGCGAGCGCGGCCGCGACCGCCAGCCGTTGGAGCTGCCCACCGGAGAGTGTGGCGGTTTCGCGGTCGGCGACGTTCGCGAGCCCGACCCGCTTCAGCAGGGTCTCCACGTCGACCGTGGCGCCGCCGTCGGGCAGGCCCCAGACGACGTCGTCGCGGACCCGGACTCCCAGGACCTGTGACTCCGGCCGTTGGAAGATCATGGCGGTGCCGCCGGTGCGGCCCAGCGCGCAGTCGCCGGGCCGCAGTACCTGCCCGTCGGTGGGATGCCAGCCGCTGATGATCCGGGCGAGCGTCGACTTCCCCGAACCGTTGCCGCCGACGATCGCCACGAACTCGGCCGGCCGGATCGTCAGCGACACGTCCCGCAGCGCATCCCGCGTCACATGAGGGTAGCGGTAGGTGACGGATTCCAGGCGGACGGGCAGCGGATGTGGCGGCTGCTCTGCCGGCGGCGGTTCCGGATGCCCCTGACCTGCCGGCTTCCGGCGCGTCGACGCCGCTGCCGGCACCGGTGCCGGCGCCCATATGGGCGCGTTCGGGTGGTCGGACCGGGCTTCCGGAGCGCCGACGGCGAGCCGGCGCAGCACCGGGCGGGTGACCACGGCCGCGGCGAGCACATTGCCGGCGGTGTTGGCCAGCAGTGCGATTGGCAGCAGCACCCACCAGTGCACCGCACCCCACCGGACGAGCGCGTCCGCGGTACCCAGACCCAGACTGTCCGGGTCGACACCGACGCGGACGAGGCTGCTGCGGGCCCCGTCCCAGCTGTTGACGATTTCGGCGAGCACCAGCGCCCGTAGATCGGTGAGCACGCAGAACAGCGCGTTCATGCCGAGCGCCACCGGCGCCCACAGCGTGACGAGACCGATCGCCGTGGTGCGCACGAGACCCCAGCGACGGCGGTGCGCGATGCCCAGCAGCGTGCCGATCATCATGCAGGACGTGATCGTGATCGCGAAGCCGGTGCCGCCGATGAGGACGGCCACCGCCAGCGCCGCGGCCATCGCCGTCCAGGCCGCCCGCAGTCGCCATCGGGCGGCAAGCGTCGCCGCGGGAACCGTCGCGACGATCGTGAGCAGCCAGCCGAAGGGAAGAAAGCGCGTGACCAGACAGATCGCGATCACCAGATCGACCAGGAGCGCGGCTTCGACGATCTCCACCGTGCGCAGCCGTTGCCGGGCCCGCGGTGTCCCGGTTGGCTGCGTCACTCCGGCGGCAGCGGCGGGCACGGAGCCGGCAGGCACGGAGCCGGCAGGCGAGGAATCAATGGACGCTGAACCGATGGACGCTGAACCGATGGGCGCGGAACGGGTGGGTAGGGAGCCGGCCGTGGGCGGGTCGGACAAGGTGGTCACCGTCAGCTCTCCGGTCCGGTGGTGCTCTCGTCGGTGATCGTGACCGGGCAGGTGCGTCCGGTGGACAGTTGCGGCGTCACCGTGGTGAGCGGGGAACACGCCCGCTCCCCGCCTGGTCCCTGGCTGGTTCCCACGGGCCCACTTGCCGCTCCACTCATCCACCCGCCCCCATGCGTGCCGCACCGGACATCCAACTGTCGCATGGAACCTGCGGGGTGTCCGAACCGCCCGGCCTGAAGCCCGGGCCGCCTGCGACAAAGATCATGGATGCTCTGTGTCGTCCGCGCGGACGGCCGTGGATGGTAGGGAAACGTACGCCTGCGGGTAACCCGCCCACGGGCCGAACCGTCGACCGCTGACCGCCACCAGAGGACGCCCGGTCGGCACTGCCATCGGTACTGCCACATCAGCACTGCCAACGGCATCGTCAGCAGGCGGCCTGGCGACACGATACCCACCATCGGCCTCGACACCACATGCCCCGGGGCGGTCGGGATGCCCCGGGACACCGGACAGCGCCGAAGCTGGCCCGTGCCGCCGTGGCGCTTCTGCCGGGCGGCGCTTCCACCCGGAGATGGTCATTGCTGTCAGGAGATGACCATCTCCGGGTGGGCCCGGGCCGGACAGTCCGGGCGCGTGGCCACCGCACCGCTCACGTCAACTGCGGTGCTCCCATTTCAGGTGCTCATTTCAACGGACGGAAGGAGGGGGGTTGCAGGGCGGACGGCTGCGCTGTGTACACGGCCAGGGTCTGGGCGAGGTTGGTCGGGTCGACACCGATGGCGTGCATGCTGCGAGCGAGATCGTCCATCACCACCAGGGCGTGGTGCAACAGCACCTCGGCGATGCCCGCGGGCCGCTGGACCGCCTGCCGGAACGCGCTGGCGATTTCGGCGTCCCCGGTCAGCGCGGCCAGCGCGCCGACGCGGATCCGCTCACTGAGCGACTCCCACACATGTTCGGAAAGGGGTGCCTGCGCACCGCGCCACACCCCGCGGTAGGTCAACGACCGGATGACCATGTGGGGCTGTTCACCGGTTCGCAGATGCAGGGTCACCGCCCACATCGCCAGCAACCAGCCCAGCGACTGCAGGAGGCGCACGGCGTCGACCCGCAGGCGCGTGGCCAGGGCCGCCTCCGCCTCCTGGCGGGTGGTCGCGTTCACCCACGCCTGGACCAGGCGTTCGGCTTCCACGATGTCGGTGATGTCGAGTTCAGGGGTGCATGGTCGTACGACCGCGGCAGCTCGTTGCGAATCGGTGTCGACCAATGCGAGGGCACCGACATCGTGCAGCGTCTGCCAGGAAAGTCCCGCTGGCGCCATGGCCGATACGGTAATCGCCCGTTCGTCCGTTGAGTCCGTTTATAACGCAGCTCACCTAACTTTCTTCACTACTTCGGCTGCTTCCGGTCGCCAATGCTGCTGGTGTAACCGTATGAACCGTTCCAGGTCATTGAAACGTCTAACGTATTAATTTGAAATGTCAAAGTAGCAAAGGGCGGTACATCATAATTTTTGTGTTCGGAGCCGCGGGACGTGTCCCGGCCGGCCTCGCCCCACACCCCGGCCGGCCCGCCTGATTCCGTACCGGTGCCCGCCCGCCGCCGGTACGGGGTCTGGCGCGGGTATGGCCACGATGGCGGGGACGGCGCACGATGGACGTCGTGAGTCGGGGAACTCTGCGGGTCTACCTCGGTGCGGCGCCGGGCGTGGGCAAGACGTTCGCCGCCCTTGACGAGGCGCACCGGCGTCGGGACCGGGGCACCGACGTGGTCGTCGGCTTCGTCGAGACCCATGGCCGTCCCAGGACGGCCGCGCTGCTCGACGGGCTGGAGGTCGTCCCGCGCCAGGAGATCTCCTACCGTGGCTCGACGTTCACCGAGATGGACGTCGACGCCGTGCTCGCGCGCCGGCCCGCGGTCGCGGTCGTCGACGAACTCGCGCACACCAACGTCCCCGGCAGCCGTAACGCGAAGCGCTGGCAGGATGTCCAGGAGCTCCTCGACGCGGGCATCGACGTCATCTCCAACGTCAACATCCAGCACATGGAGTCGCTCAACGACGTGGTCGAGACGATCACCGGGGTGGCGCAGCGGGAGACGGTGCCCGACGAGGTCGTCCGCCAGGCAGATCAGGTGGAACTGGTCGACATGGCGCCGGAGGCGCTGCGCCGGCGGATGGCCCACGGCAACATCTACGCCCCTGAGAAGATCGACGCGGCGCTGTCGAACTACTTCCGGGTGGGAAACCTCACCGCACTGCGGGAGATCGCGTTACTGTGGGTAGCGGACAAGGTTGACGAACAGCTCGACCGGTACCGGGCCGAACACGGGATATCCGGCACCTGGGAGACCCGGGAGCGGGTCGTCGTCGCCCTCACCGGCGGGCCCGAGGGCGACACGCTGATCCGCCGGGCGGTCCGGATCGCCGACCGCGGCAAGGGCGCCGACCTGCTCGCGGTGCACGTCGCCCGCTCCGACGGGCTGACCGGGGCGAACCCCCGGGCGCTGGCCCGCCAGCGGGCGCTGGTGGAAGACCTCGGCGGCACCTACCACCACGTCATCGGCGACGACGTCCCGGCCGCACTGCTGGACTTCGCCCGCGCGGAGAACGCCACCCAGCTGGTGCTCGGGGCCAGTCGGCGGGGACGCTTCGCCCAGGTGCTCAGCCCCGGGATCGGCGTTACCACCACGAAACTGTCCGGGTCGATCGACGTCCACATGGTCACCCACGAGGAGGCCGGCCGGGGATGGCGCCTGCCGCGCCGTGCCCACGGGCTGCGGCCCCGGCGCCGGCTGATCGCGACCGCGATGGCCGCGATCGTCCTGCCGTTGCTGACGATCGGGCTCGCGAACTCCCGGGGCTCGCTCAACGTGACCACTGACGTCCTTGTCTACCTGCTGGCGGTGGTGATCACCGCGCTGGTGGGCGGGTTCTGGCCGGCGCTGCTCGCCGCGGTCGCCAGCTCTCTGCTGCTGAACTACTATTTCTTCGCCGCCCACCACCGCTGGACGATAGCGGAACGTAACAACGTCTTTGCGCTGGTCGCCTTCGTCCTCGTTGGGATCATGGTCAGCAGGGTGGTCGACCTTGCCGCCCGCCGGTACACCCAGGCGGTGCGGGCCTCCGCCGAGGCCGCCACCCTGTCGGTGCTCGCCGGCAGCGTCCTGCGTGGTGAGGACGCGCTGCCGGCCCTGCTCGAACGGGTCCGGGAGACGTTCGGGATGACGGCCGCGACCCTCCTCGAGCGCACGGACGACAGCAGGCAGAGCGGGCCCGGCACGCGGAACGAGCGGAACGGGCAGAACGCGCGGAGCGGCGGGGGAGTGGGTGTGGCGCGGACAGCCACCGCCGCGGACGCTGACAGGCCGCTGCTCCCGGGCGGCCGTGGCTGGCGTGCCGTCCACAGTGTGGGCCTCGACCCGTGTACGCGCCCCGAGGAGGGCGACGTGGACGTGCCGGTCGGCGACAACCTCGCCCTGGTGTTACGCGGACGCCCGCTGCCGGCCGCGGACCGCCGGATACTCGCCGCGTTCGCCGTGCAGGCCGCGCTCGCCCTTGAGCAGCGCCGGCTTGCCGAGGCCGCAGCCGAAGCCGGGCCGCTGGCCGAGGCGGACCGGGTGCGCACCGCTCTGCTGGCCGCGGTCAGCCACGACCTGCGCTCACCGCTGGCCTCGGCCCGGGCGGCCGTCACGAGCCTGCGCAGCCGGGACGTCACCTGGACGCCGGACGAACAGGCGGAGCTGCTGGCCACGGCCGACGAGTCCATGGACCGGCTCACCCGGCTCGTCGACAACCTGTTGGACATGAGCCGGCTGCAGGCCGGCGTGCTCAGCGTCTTCCCCCGCCAGACCGGTCTCGACGACGTCGTTCCGCACGCCTTGGACGAGCTCGGGCTGCCCGGGCGGACGGTGGAGATCCAGGTGCCGGACGGCCTGCCCGACATCTACGCCGACCCCGCGCTGCTGGAGCGGATCGTGGTCAACCTCGCAGCCAACGCCCTGCGCCACTCCCCGGCGGGGACCCATCCCGTCATCACTGCGAGCGCGTTGGAGGACAGGGTCGAGCTGCGGGTCATCGACCGTGGGCCCGGTATCCCGGTGGAGAACCGGGACCGGGTCTTCCAGCCGTTCCAGCGCCTCGGCGACCGGGACAACACCACCGGCGTCGGGCTCGGCCTCGCTCTCTCCCGCGGCCTGGCCGAGGCCATGGGCGGCTCCCTCGTCACCGACGACACCCCCGGCGGCGGGCTCACGATGGTTCTGACTCTGCCCGCCGCCTGGTCCGTCCAGCATCCGGTCCCCGCCGCTCCTCCCAGCGGGTGATCTGGGATTTCAGGTCGGTTCCAAACCGCCTCGCCGTGTGCGTGGGCAGTTGGCGCGGGTGTTTCCGTCAGGGGCTGGCCGGGCGGTTGAAGACGGGCGGACGGCGCTGCAGGAAGGCGTCGATGCCCTCGGACAGGTCGGGGCCGTGGTGCAGCGCCGCCACACTCCAGTAGCTGGTTGTCATCGCGGTGGCGAGATCGACCTGCCAGGTCGAGCGCAGCGCCTGCTTGGTCGCCTCGACGGCCCGCCAGGACTTCGCCGCGATCTTCGAGGCCAGCTCGACGGCGGCCGGGATCAGCTTGTCGGGCTCGACCACCCGGTTGACCAGTCCGATCTCGAGCGCGCGGGCGGCGTCGAGCAGCTCGCCGGTCAGGGCCAGTTCGGCCGCGAGGCCGGAGCCGAGGAGCCTGGGCAGGAACCACGTCCCGCCGTTGCCGGGCGGCAGCCCGATGTTGATGTAGGTCTCGCCCAGCCTGGCCGCTGTCGAGGCGATCCGCAGGTCGCAGGCCAGGGCGAGATCGAGCCCGCCCGCGGTGGCGCCGCCGTTGATCGCCGCTATCGTCGGCAGCCGCGAGGCGACGATCCGCTGGGTGACCGGGAACAGCACCCGGGCGTTGTAGGGCTCCTGCTCGACGGCGAGCCGGTGGTCGATGTACTCCCGCATCGCCTTCAGGTCGGCGCCGGCGGAGAACTGCCGGCCGGCACCGGTGAGGACCAGGCAGCGCACCGTGCGGTCGGCCTCGAGCGTCGTCAGCGCCGCCAGCAGGTCGCGGACGAGCTCCGGCACGACGCCGTTGCCGCGCTCCGGACGATTGAGCGTCACCACCACGACCCCGTCGGCCACCCGTTCGTGGAAAAGGGTCTCCAGATCGACTCGCTTGCCCATTGTCAGGCCGCCTTCTCAAGGATGGTCGCGACCACGGCCGCGTAGGTACCCGCCAGCCAGCCGCCGGCGTTCACAGCCATGCCCACCCGGGCCCCCTCGACCTGCCGGCCGCCGGCCCGTCCGGTGAGCTGGTCGTAGATCTCGACAAGCTGCGCGCAGCCCGTCGCCCCGATCGGGTGCCCGCGGCTGAGCAGCCCGCCGCTGACGTTCACCGGCAGCCGCCCCCCGAGGGCGGTGGCGCCGGAGCGCACGAGCAGGTGCCCCTCGCCGGGCGCGCACAGGCCGATGTCGGCGTACTGAAGGATCTCCGCGGGCGCGGCGGCGTCGTGCAGCTCGAGCACGTCGAGGTCGTCGGGCCCGAGGCCGGCGTCGTCGAACGCCGCGCCCGCGGCGACGGCCACCGGCTGCGAGCCGGGCCCGGCACCGGCGGCGAGGCGGGTCGCGCGTATCTCGCACCCGGCCCGATCCAGCCGCTGGGCGTAGCTGTCCGAGCACAGCACGACGGCGGCGGCTCCGTCCGTCGTCGGAGAGCACATCGGCAGGGTCAGCGGGTCGACGATCACGCGCCCGGCCAGCACCTCCTCGACCGTCTGCGGCTTCTGGAACTGGGCCAGCGGGTTGAGCGAGGCGTGTCGACGGTTCTTGACCGCGACCGCGGCGAGATCGGCGACCGTAGCGCCGTACTCGGCCAGGTACTTCCTGGCCTCCTGGGCGTAGACGTCGACGAACACGGAGTTCGTGGCCGGCCCGTCCGTCGCGGGGGAGACGGCCGACACGTCGGTGGCTCCCTGCAGGGCGTCGAAGGCCCGGGACCTCTCGGTGTGCGAGAGCTTCTCGACACCGATGACCAGCGCCACGTCGCAGCGACCGGACAGGATGGCCTCGAACGCCAGGTTGGCGGCCGAACTGCTGGACGCGCAGGCGTTCTCGACGTTGACCAGAGGAACCCCGGCCAGGTCGGTGCCCTGCAGCGCCACCTGCCCGCGGATCATCTCCTGCCCGGACACCAGGCCCGCGGCCGCGTTGCCGGAGAAGACGCGCCGCACGTCGGACGCGGTGATCCCCGCGTCCTTCAGCGCGAGATCGACGACCTCCTCGACCATGGCCCGCTCACCGCGGTGCACATCCCGTCCGAAGCGGATCATACCGACACCGATGATCCGTACCTTGCCCATGATGAGCGCACCCTTTCTCGCCGGTCAGGCTGGCCGGTCAGCCTCGCCGTCAGCGTCGCCGGTTCTGTCCAACGTCCGCGCCGGCGAAATACCGGCCCGCGGTTTCCGGACCGCCGCGGACCGGCACGGGGCGGGCGGAAATCCCGGATTCTCAGTCGGCCCGGCGGAACCAGGGAACGGGCCGGTGCGCGATTTCGGCGGCGTCCGCGCCGTGGAACTCGACCCGGCCGTCACAGGAATAGCCGCTCCACTCGCCGTCGGGGTCGGGCCACAGCCGGCCGAGCAGCTGAACACCGTCGTCGAGTTTGACGACCCCGACCGCGTAGGGAAGGTCGTTCTCGAATCCGCTGGGCGGCCCCAACCGCTGTACCGCGAAGCTGTGCAGTACACCCCTGCCGGACGACGGGACCCAGCTCAGATCTGTTTCGTAACAGAACGGGCAGAGATGGCGAGGGTACATGATGTTGTGATTGCACGCCTTACAGTGCTGGACGACGAGTTCACCGCGTTTCAGGGCCTCGTAGTACGGCTCCGTGAGCGCTTCCATGCCGGTCTCGGTCACCGGGCCACCCCCTCCAGCAGCAGTACCTGGCTGTCCATGTAGGTCCCGCCGGTGCCGCCGCAGACCGCCCGGGTGGCGCCGGCTACCTGGCGTTCGGGGCCTGCCCTGCCGAGCAGTTGGCGCACCCCTTCCGCCAGCAGCGCGCTGCCGCCGCCGACCCCGGTGTGGCCGGCGGACAGCAGCCCGCCGTTGGTGTTGACCGGCAGCCGTCCGCCAGGTGAGAACTCGCCGCTGGCGAACATCCGGGCCGCCGCGTGCTTCGGCGCGAGCCCGAGCCCTTCGAGGCCGCTGGTGAGCACCGCGGCGTAGGAGTCGTAGACCTCGGCGAGATCCGCGTCCGACGGGCCCCAGCCGGCCTGCTCGTACGCGTCCACCCCGGCCTTCGCCCAGCCGAGCACGGCGAGGTCGGCCTCCTGGCCGATGCTGTAGTGGGAGACGCAGCCGCCGGATCCGGCGATGCGCACCCATGCGTCCCTACCGGCGCGGCGGGCGTTCTCGGCACTGGTCATGACGAACGCGACGGCCCCGTCGGCGAGCATGGGGCACTCGAGTGCGTGCAGCGGGTCGGTCACCATCTTCGAGTTCAGTACCTGGTCGACGGTGAGCGTCCTGTCCCTGTACATCGCGTTGGGGTTCAGCCGGGACCACTCGCGCAGCGCCACGCAGACCGACGCCATGTCCGCCGCGGTGGAGCCGCTCGCGGCCATGTAACGACATGTGATGAGTGCTCCCACGGCGTTGAACGTCAGCCCGGAGAGCTTCTCCCACTCGCGGGGGATGCCGTTGGCGGTGAGCATGTCGATCATCTCGCCGACCGGCGCGGAACCCCACTTCTCGGACTGCACGATCAGGATGTTGCGCGCGTGCCCGCTGGCGATCAGCCCCGCGGCGGAACGGATCGTGTTGTCGCTGGTGGATCCGCCGGAGTGCAGCATGAAGCTGCTCTTGGCCCGCCCGTGCAGCCCCAGTTCCTCGACGAGCCGTGAGAAGATCAGATCAGCCTGGTCCGCGAAGGAGTGCAGGCACGGGATCAGCAGGATGGTGTCGATGTCGGGCACGGTGAGCCCGGCGTCGCGGACCGCGGCGACCGCGGCATGCACGAGCTGCCCCATGAACGGGCGGTCCGGGTAGCGCCCGGACGGCAGCTCACCGAGACCGACGAAAACGGCCTCCTCCGGCGAGCCGCGGTCGGGAAGGGCGCTCGGCGCGGCATCGGAAGCGGGATCACTGTCAGGCACCGTTGTTCTCCACGGGTGGCCGGCGGCGGGCGAGCAGGACCATGCGGAACTGCATGACCTCCTCGTCCTTCTGGTTGATGACGCTGTAGTCGAGGCGCAGCGTCCCGTATCTGGCGTTGTTGCCGGTCTCGCTCTCGACGACCTTCGCGTGCACCTGGAGCGTGTCGCCCGGATGCACGGGCGCCAGCGCACGCAGGTGCTGGCACTCCAGGAAGGCCACGATCGCTTCGCCGAGGAAGCCCGAGAGCGCGACGAGCCCCACCGCGAAGCCGAAGGTGAGCGGGCCGTGCGCGATACGGCCGCCGAAGCGGGTGGTACGGCCGTACTCCTCGTCGACGTGCAACGGGTAGTGGTCCCCGGTCAGACCGGCGAAGGTGGTGATGTCTCCGATGTCGACGGTGCGGCCGGGGGTGCGCACGGCATCCCCGACGGCGAAGTCCTCGAAGTACCGCCTGAGACGGTTGAAACCGGAGAGCGTCGTGCTGCTCATAGCGACAGCGCGGCGAGCGCCTCGTGGACGAGGCCCAGGCTGAGTTGTTCGTGCATGAGCCGCTTGAGCTCGCGGGTCAGCGCCACCCGGGTGTAGCGGCGGGCCAGCGGTGGCTTGGCCGCGATGTTCTCGGCGATCTCGCGCGCGCGGGGGAGGACCTGCTCGGCCGGGAGCACCTCGTTGACCACGCCGTAGTCCAGCGCCTGGTGGGCGTCGAGCTCCTGGCCGGTGAGCAGGAAGTAGCGGCCGCGCTGCGGCCCGAGCACGTGCGTCCATGTCACGTGCGCCCCGTCACCGGGGACGATGCCTGACGGGAAATGCGGGGAGTCCCGGAACGTGGTGGTGTCCGCGGCGATCGTGATGTTGGACAGGACCGGTATCTCCGGATGGATGGTGGCCGGGCCGTTGATAGCGGCGATCACCGGAACCTCGATGTCGAGCAGGTTGTTCAGCAGCCGCTGGCCCTCGAAGATTATCTGCGACCAGTCGATCGCGGTCGAGAGGCCGAAACTCGAGAAGTCGATCTCCGAGCAGAACGAGTCGCCGGCGCCGGTGATGATGACAACCTTGTTCTCGGGATCGCAGGCGACGTCGGCGAAGCAGTAGGCCAGCTCGTCGTGGGCATTGGACGTCCACACCAGGCTCTTTCCCTCGCTGTGGACGGTCAGTTCTAAGATTCCGTCTTTGCGTTCGAGGCGGATGTTCTGGTATTTCTTCGCGTAGTCGTCCAATAGCGGGGTGATATATGCTATAATTTTTACCCTTTCCGAAACAATTGTTTGTTCAACATTAGCAGGGGTGTCGCGTGCCCACAAGCGAGGTGTTCCGTGAACCCGGATCCCGCACGGAGCGGAGCACGGGGCCTCCCTGCTGCGGCCGCGCCGGCCGGCGGTGCGCGGTGCGTCGTCGGGCGGTCCGTTTTCAGGGCGGGTGCGGCGAGCCCGGTGCCGGTTGCCGGCGGTCCGGCGTCCACAGTTGGGTCGTCGACACCGTGACCTCGACGGACTCGACGCCGGGCAGCGCGGTCAGGACATCGGTGATGTAACGCTTCAGGCCGGAGAAGTGCACACAGGAGGTGTCGGTGAGGACGAGCACCACCCGCACGTTCCCCGCGTGGCACTCGATCTCGTCGACCAGCCCCATCTCGCAGATGTCGATCGGCGTACGCATGAGCAGGCCGCACGGCTCGGGGACCGAGCGCAGCGCCTCGCGGATCCGCTCCTCGGTGGGTGCCGCCGTCTCCGTGCGGTTCACAGGGCCCCCGATCCGCTCCGTCGGTTCCGCGCCGCGCCGTCGTCCCCGTTCCTCGGAGGACGACTGTGCGCACGCCCTGCCCGGCGGCTCATCCCCGTACCGCTGTCGCGCCCGTGCGTAGCTGTCCCCAGGGCCGGGCCACACCGCGCAGGCGCTCGCGGGCGAACTCGTCGTCCGCGACGCGGCTGGTAACGGTGGCTGCGTCGAGGCCGAGCAGGCGCAGCGCGTTCCCGCCGAGGATCCTGCGGCGGTCCTCGGCGGTCCTCGGCGGTCCTCGGCGGTCCTCGGCGGTCCTCGGCGGTCCTCGGCGGTCCTCGGCGGTCCTCGGCGGTCCTCGGCGGTCAGCTGGGGATAGCCGTGCTCGGCCACCAGGTCGTCCGGCAGCTCATAACCGTCGAACGCGGCCAGCAGCGGAGCCGGGTGGGAGAGGTTGGAGCCGCTGCCGAACATCAGCTGGTCGGCGCCGCAGGCCCGCAGCAGGGTGCCGAGGATCTTGGCGAACACGAGCGGCCTGACCACCACGTAGGCGAATACGGACTCGAGGGTTGCGTAGAGGTTGCGGTGCCGGCGCAGCAGTGTCGCGGTCTCCTCGAGGAAGGCCGCGCCCGCGTGTACCACGTGGAAGTTGATGTCGGGGAACCGTTCCAGCGGGAGATCCAGGTCGTCGAGGCTGAAGGCGCTGCGCGGGGCGGGTGGCAGCCACAGTGCCTTGTGCACCGCGACGTTGCGGATGCCGAGGTCGCGGGCGGCTTCCAGCAGCGGGGTGGCGTAGTCGGCGTCGTCGAGCCGCCAGCCCCTGCCGACATCGTCGTAGAAGAAGGCGGGATACAGCTTCAGCCCGTCGACGCCGAACTGGGTGACCTGCTGTTCCAGCTGGGTGATCGGGGTGTCGACCGTGGCGAACAGCCGGAACCGGTCGGGGTAGCGGTCCCGGAACGCCGCGGCGCGTTCGGGCGCGGTCACGTGGCCGCGGGCGAATCCGAGGTTGGGCAGCGCGTGGATGACCGCGAGGTCGACCGGGCTCTCGACGAACAGCGAGTCGGCGATCGCCTCGAAGGGGAAGTCGGAGAAGAACTCGTCGTGGGTGAGCAGGTACTCGGGACGGTTCTGGTCGGTCGCGAGGACGTGCGCGCCATAGACCGCCTCGAGCTGATCGCGGGCCTTGGGGTTCTGGTTCGCCGGGGCGAGGTTGTAGGGATGCACCACGGCATCCACCACGACGGCTCCGTCGATCATTGTCGCCCTCCGATACAAACAACTGTTTGTTGCAAAGTTTCCATGGTGGTGCCCGCCCGTCAACCAAGCGACCCTCGGACGCGGTCTACGCGCCGGGGCCCGTCGGCCGGATGCTGGCGTACTCCAGCGCCCACCAGACCTCGACGAGGGCGTCTGTGTCGGCGAGGTCGGCGCCGGTGATCGTCTGATACCGCTCCAGTCGGTAACGCACCGTGTTTTCGTGGATCGACAGCGCCCGTGCGACCGCTGCCACCGACCGGCGTTCGCGCAGGTAGGTCTGCACGGTCTCGAGTATCTCGGCCGACGCGCTTCCGCTCCGGCCGCTCAGGCGGGTGATGTAACGGCGGAACAGCTGTTCGCCGAGTTCGCCCTGCTGCTCGACCGCGGCCCGTACCGACAGCGACGAGCTGTCCACGACACCGGTACGGCGGTAGCGCACGGCGACATTGAGCACCCGGGTGGCCTCGGCGAACGCCTGCGGGACACCGGTGAGCGTCACCGGCCCGGCAACCGCGATCACGGCATCGTCGTGTGGAACGGGACGGATCGCGCTGATCCCCACCACGTCGTCGTCGAACATGGTGATCAGTGGCCGGAAACCCACGCCGATGCCGGCCGACTCCAGTTGCCGGATCAGTCGCTGCACCCCGTCCGGGCGCTGCCGGCAGCGCAGCACCCAGTACTCCCGGTCGGGCAGGATGCCGTGTATCGCGCCGCCCTCGACAAGCTCGGCGGGGTCGACTCCGCCGGTGAGGATACGGTGCAGAAACGCCATCCGGTGGCGCTCGTCGCGACGGGCGGCGTCGATCTCCACCTGCTGGCGCGCGGAAACCAGGACGCTGCTGAAGCGGTCCGTGAGGTCCCACAGCTGCCGGGCCCCGGTGAGCACGGCCCACGGGTCGGCCCCGGCCGCCACCGCCTCCTCGATGAACGCGTCGCGCAGCACGCTGAGCACCCTGCGGTATGCCTCGACGACGTCCTCGGAAGGGATGCCCTGTAACGCCCTGCGCTGGCCGGAGGCCCGCTCGTCCTCCTCGATCTCCGAAGGTAGCTGGTCGCGCCGCTCGAGGACCGCGACGACCCGGGCGACGTTGCGCCGGCACGACCGGCGAAGGTCGTCGTCGGGCACCCGGTCGTAGGAACGCAGCGTCCGAAGCGCGCTCAGCTGTCGTTCGACCAGATCGTCGGTGCGTTGGCGGAGCCGCTGCGCGGTCGTGACCAGCAGGCTGCCACTGGCATCAGGCATCGGCACCACCTCGATCTTGGAGAAGGCTCCTAATACTGGTCCCCGTTTTCCATGGATTCTCCATATCTTCGGACGTGCCGTGTTTCCTAGTCTCATCGCTATGGCTGACGGCGATCAGATCACGGCGGCCCAGGTTCTCTGGGATGCCGCCCGGCGGCATCCCGACCGGCCCTGCCTGACCGATCTCGACGATGCCGTCGGTGCCACCACGTCGACCTACGCGCAGCTGGTCGAACGCGTCGCCGCGGTGGCCGGCGGACTGCTCGGGCTCGGTCTTGAGCCCGGCGACCGGGTCGCGCTGCTGCTCCACAACAGCCACGCGTACGTCCAGGCGTATCTCGGTGCCACGGCGGGCGGGCTGGTCGCCGTCCCCCTCAACGTCCGGCTGACACCCGCGGACTACCTGCACATGCTGACCGACTCGGGAAGCCGGGTGCTGGTGACCACCAGCGAGTTCAGCGACCGGCTCCCGGATCCGTCGCGGCTGCCCGGGCTGACGATCGTGTACGCCGACGCGCGGGACGACGCGGACTGCGGGCTGACGGCGCTGGCCGCCCGCGCCGAACCGCTTGCGCGGCCGGTCGCGCGGGCCGATGGTGACCCCGCGAGCCTGATGTACACCAGCGGCACGACCGGCTCACCGAAAGCGGTCGTCCTCAGTCACCGTTCCTGGCTCAGGATTGCCGAGACCGCGGTGCGGGTGCTCGGGCTCGGCGACGACGAGGTCACGCTGCACGTTGCTCCCCTGACACACGGGGCGGGCTTCCTGCTCCTGCCCACGCTGCTGCTCGGCGGCCACAGTCTGCTGTGCCACTCCTACGACGCCGGGCGTGCCCTGCGCCTGCTCACCGAGCACGGCGTCACCGGGATGTTCATGGTGCCGTCGATGATCAGAATGTTGCTGGACGCGCGGCCACCGGACTGGACGGTTCCGGCCTCGTTGCGCCGGCTCTACTACGCGGGCTCCCCGATCGACCCGGAGACCATGCGGGAGGCGACGGAGGTCTTCGCCGGGCGTCTGATCCAGTCGTTTGCCCAGATGGAATCACCGATGTTCTTCACGGTTCTCGACCAGAAGGACCATCTGCACGCGCTGGGGAATCTTGATTCGCCGCTGGTCCGTTCGGCTGGGCGGGTGCTTCCCGGGGTCGAGCTGCGCATCGTCGACGACGCGGGAGCGACCCTGCCCGACGGCGCGGCCGGGGAGATCGTGGCGCGCGCTCCCCAGACCATGAACGGGTACTGGGGCCGGCCCGCGGACACCGCGCGGACGATGGCCGGCGGCTGGCTGCACACCGGCGACATCGGCTACCTCGACGGCGACGGCTATCTGTACATCGTCGACCGGAAGAAGGACATGATCGTAACCGGTGGGTCGAATGTCTATGCCCGTGAGGTGGAGGACGTTCTTGTCGATCTTCCGGGGGTGAAGGACGCGGCCGTGATCGGGCTGCCACACCGGATCTGGGGCGAGGCGGTGACCGCCGTACTGGTGTCGGCGAACGACAGCCGTGACAGCGACGCGGTGCTGGCCGCATGCCGGACGAGGCTGGCCGGCTACCGGGTGCCGAAGCGGGTGGTGTGGGTGGAGTCGCTCCCGCGCAACGCCTACGGCAAGGTCCTCAAGCGGCAGCTGCGCGAACAGTTCTCCGGATCGGGGTGATGCGGCGGGCGGTCATTTCTGTAGTCCGATCAGAGCGTTGTCGGCGAGGACCTCGCTGAGCGCCTCGGGGCTGAGCGGGCCGGTAGGGGAGTACCACTCCGTCGCCGAGTTCAGCATGCCTATCAGGGCGAGTACGGCGATGCGGGGATTGCTGAGGTCCCGGAACTCTCCGGAGCTGATGCCATCGTTCAGGATTCTGCTGAAGAGCTCCTCGTAGCGCTGCCGCATCAGGATGACGCGTTCTTTGTGCTCGGAGCTCAGGTAGGTCCACTGGTGGAAGCTCACCCGCGTCTGCTCGAGGGCGGTCGCGAGGACCAGCATGTGCGCTTTGATCGCTTCTCGCAGTCGAATCGTTGCGGACTGTTCTGACTCCGCTATCGGCGCGATGGCGTCCAGATAGCTTCGGATGCCCCGTTCGACAATTTTGATCAGCAGGTCTTCCTTGCTGTTTATGTGGACGTACAGGCTGCCGGGCAGGATTCCGACCGCGTCGCTGATGTCCCGCATCCCGACGACCGGATACGTCCTCTCGCCGAACAGGCGGATGGCCTCCCGCTCGATGAGCTCGGCCGACACAGGCCCCGAGGCCGCTCGAGTGCCGCGTTCTCGCTGTCTGGTCACCCGTAGTTCCCGCTGCTTAGCCACCCGTGTGCCTCCCCGAAGTCCTGATCCAGATCCGATCGTACGGTCGCGCCGGTCCGATATCGCCGGAGAACTGGAAAATTTGTCCGCCTTGTCCGTTTCGTAAGCAGGCAAAACGGTCATTTGGTACCGATGATGTGACCTATTCAACAAACAATTGTTTCGTCGATCTGTCCCCCACGGGGGATGACGATCGCGAACGACAGGATCCCCCCTCCGACAGGTTGCGCTCGTGGCGACCGTCGTGGTTTCGTAACTGTTACTGTATGTCGAGCGGGCCGGTTCCGATACGTGGCTGACCGTCTTCTACGGGTGAACGCCGGCTCTTCAGCCCGCATCCGCCGCATGGAGTGCGCGGCACACTGGGTACCCAATCTGCGCGCCGGAGGCACCGTGCCCGAACCTGCCTCCGGCTGTCGATCTTCCTCGACTGAGCTGCCTCGGCGCTTCCTCCACGCCGTCCCGCTGGTTCGGCAGACGGTGGCAGGTCTGTTGCCAGGCCCGTCGGATCAGCCCGCTTCCGCCGCGGCCGCGATGGTCGCGCCCGTCAGCCCGGCGCTGGTGAACGACGTGAAGCGGCGCGAACGGAACCGCCAGCGGCCCTCGGAACGAGCGAACTCGTCGTGATAGCGGCCGATGACGACGAGCCGTACCGTGTCCGCGTCGATGCTTATGACCTGCACGTACGCGCTGCCCGAGGCGCCGGTGGCCGAAGGCTCCACAACCACCGAGGAAACGAGATGCCGACTGCCCGCTCCCCGGGCCGC
>NZ_CAAAFS010000245.1:5468-23910 GCF_900634755.1 Protofrankia symbiont of Coriaria myrtifolia | reverse complement strand
GCGGCCCGGCCGTGCACCGGCTCGGCGTCGTCGCGTACGAAGATCCCGTCGTCGGTGAACAGGTCCGCGAGGTCCTCCGGGCTGTTGTCGTCGAAGGCGTGCGTGTACTGCGCGTACAGCTCGGTGATTTCCTGGCGGGCGGCGGCATCGAGCTCGTGGGCGACGGTCATCGGAGGACCTCCCTGACGGTGGTGGATTCGTGGGCCGCGCGCAGCTCCTTGCGGCTACGCAGGAACTGGCGAGGGTTGTTGACGGCGAACACACCGCTGACCCGGCCCTCGGCGAGAAAGTGCCCGACGAACGAGTCGGTGGCCATGTCACCCGCCACCACGACGAACTCGCTGCCGGCGTCGGCCCGGCCGGCGAACTGTAGCCGCAGCCCGAGCTGATCCGACCAGAAGAACCCGTCGTCGAGCAGGTTCGGAGCGGGCAGCCCGAGCAGCGTGTGCGCGGCGCGCCGGGCGCTGTTGCCCGCGGCGGTCCAGTGCCCGACGGGGACCAGGCCGTGCTCGGTGCGATGACAGACGACGTCTCCCGCGCCGAACACGTCCGGCGCGTCCGTCCGCCCGGCCAGGTCGCACACGAGGCCGTCGGCGACTTCCAGACCGGCCTCGGCGAGCCAGCCGACATCGCGTACGACCCCCACGCCGACAACGACGGCATCCGCGTCGAGTACCGACCCGTCGGAGAGCCTGAGCCGTTCGCCGCCGTCCGGCGCGGCCCCCGCGGCGGCGACGGTCACCCCGCAGCGGAACTCGACGCCGTGTGCCCTGTGCCGCGCCTGCAGCCAGTCCGCGACCAGCGGGCCCACCGTGCCCAGCAGCGGCGCGGGCTGGGCCTCGATCACCGTCACCGCGCAGCCTCTCGCGCGCGCCGTCGCGGCGACCTCCAGACCGATGAACCCACCGCCGATCACCGCGATCCGCCGTCCGTCGCGCAGCACGGCCGCCAGCCTGCGGGCGTCGGCGGCGGTGCGCAGCGCGAACGCCGCCGCGCGGCCGGTGACGACGTCCAGCGGCCGCGCCTGGGCACCGGTGGCGATCACAAGCCGGTCGTAGGGGACCACCGGTCCGCCGGCGACAGTCACCGTATGGGCCACGGTGTCCAGCGCGATGACGGGCTGGCCGAGCTCAAGCTCGATCCCCAGAGCGCGGTAGTCGGACGGGCCGAGAAGACGGATGGCATTGTCCGGCAGCGCGTCGAGCAGGTACTCCTTGGACAGCGGGGGACGGTCGTAGGGCGGCTCCGTCTCAGCGGAGAGGATGCGCACCTCGCCGCGGTGGCCCAGGTCACGCACGCTCTGGGCGGTGCGGACGGCTGCCAGCCCGCCGCCCACGATGACGATCCGTGGGCCGCTCACACCGACCCCACCGGCGCCGGCCGGGCAGCGTCAGGCGCGGTCCGTGCAGCCTGATCTGCCTGTGTCGTCTGGTCCGCCTGTGCGGTCTGGGCCAGCAGGGCCACCGCCCGCTCCGCCAGCACGAACTTCTGCACCCGGCCGGTGGCCGTCACCGGGATCTCGTCCTCTTCGATGAACAGCACCGCGTCGGGGACCTTGAAGCGCGCAAGCCTGCTCGAGCAGTAGGCGACGAGCTCGTCCGGCGTGGGCCGCCCCGGGCCGGGCACGATCCAGGCGCACCCGACCTCACCCATCCGTGCGTGCGGGATCCCGACGACGTGCGCGGCTGCCACGCCCGGGTGGTCGGTGAGCACCCGTTCCACCTCGCCGGGCAGCACCAGCTCCCCGCCGCAGCGATAGGACTCCTTCTTGCGGCCGGTCAGTATCAGATAGCCCTGCTCGTCGATGCGGCCGAGGTCGCCCGTGCGCATCCACCCGTCGGGGGTGAACAGCGCCACGGTCTCCGCGGGCTTGTTGTAGTAGCCGTGGGTGACGATCGGGCCGCGGACCACCAGTTCGCCCACCTCGCCGGCCGGGATGTCCGCGCCGGTCTCGGAGTGCACCGTCCGGTAGACGGCGAGCGTGCCACCGAGCTCGGCGGCACCGGCGATACCCGCCGGCTTGGTAGTCCCGTTCGTGTTCGCCAGCCGGTCGAGGGGGTCGCCCGGCCGGGTACACGTCGTCGACGCCGTGGTCTCGGTCTGACCGTACGCGGTGAAGATCTCGTCGACTCCCAGCACCTCGAGCATGTCGGCCCACATGCCGGCGGAGTGCGCGGCCCCGGAGGAGAACATCGTCCGCAGCGACGACAGGTCGTGGGCGCCGGCCCGTGCCGCGTCGAGCACCATACTGGTCATCGCCGGGACGCAGATCAGCTCGTCGATACGGTGGCGGGCGATGTCCCGCAGGGTCTGCTGGGCGTCGAACGTCGCGTGCGGGCAGATCGCCCCGCCGACGAACAGCGCCGCGATCAGGCCCTCGACATAGCCGAAGACGTGGTAGATCGGCAACGCGAACAGGATCCGCCGGCCGTCCTCGAAGGCGCGGGTGTAGGCGCTGGCGTACGCGGTCCGCAGGACGGCGTCATGCTGGAGCATCACGCCCTTGGCCGCACCGGTGGTGCCCGAGGTGTACAGCAGGTCGGAGACGGCGTCGGGATCGGCTGACACGGTGCGTGACCGCACATCTTCTTCGCTGATCCCACGGCCGAGCTCCACGAGCTCGCTCAGCGGCCGGCCGCGGGCCGGCTCGCCGTCCGTGCCGAGCACGAACACGTGCCGCAACTGGGGCAGCGAGCTGCCGCCCGCCCCGCTCTCCCAGCCCGGGGCGATCCGGTCCAGGGCGTCGAGGTAGTCCAGGTCGCGGAAGCGGTCCATCGTGATCAGGACGACGCTGTCGGACTGGCGCAGCACGTAGCTCAGTTCCTCGTGCCGCAGCCGGAAGTTGATCGATGCCGACACCGCCCCGACCCGGGCCACCGCGAACTTCAGGGCCACGACCTCGGGCAGGTTCGCCATGTCCACGGCGACGTGATCGCCCGGCCGGATCCCGATCGCCATCAGCCCGGCTGCCAGCCGTCTCGACCAGTTGGCGATGTCGCCGTAACTGTAGGACCTGGTGTCGCCGAGAACGAGTGGCCGCTGAGGATGTTCGGTGGCTAAGAGATCGAGAAGCTGGGCGGTCGTGCGGGGTATCCAGCGGGGGTAACGCGCCTCCAGAGCGTCACGACGCTGGGCAGTGCTCGAGCCGGTCGTTGTGGTTGAGCCGGTCGTTGTGGTTGAGCCGGTCATAGTGGCGACACCGTCGCTTCCGTCATCGAGTCGGGGACAAGGTCGAGAATCTTGCCGGGGGGCATGCCCACCTCGGCGAGTACCTCCGCGGTGTGCTGGCCGAGCGCGGGCGGTTCGCGCATCGCGCATGAGCCGTCGGTGTCGATCGGCAGCCGGAGCTGTCTGAGTCCGCTTGTGCGCAGCGCGTCGCCGAGGGGCTCGGCATCGCGGACGAGGGCGCGCTCGCGGGTGACCGGATGCGCCAGGGCTGCGGCCAGGTCGTTGACCGGCCCCGCCGGAACGCCGGCGGCGGAGATCCGCCCGAGCCAGTGCTCGGACGGCGCGGTGCCCAGCCGCTCCTCGATGGCAGCTGTCAGGGCGTCGCGCGCACGCACCCGGTCGGCGACGGTACGAAAGCGTGGGTCGTCCCGGAGCGCGGGAAGGTCGAGGGCCGTGCAGAGCCGCTCGAACAGCCGGTCCGTCGCGGCGGCAATCATGATCGCGCCGTCCGCGGTGCGGAAGGCCTGGTAGGGAGCGGTGCTCGGGGCGGCCGAGCCGAGGCGGCCGGGGAACCCACCGGTTCCGAGGAATCCCATGACCTGGTGGCAGAGCAGGAAGAACCCGCTGTCGACCAGGGTGATCTCCAGCCGCTGGGCCTCGCTCCCGTCGGTGCGACGGGCGAGCGCGGCCTGGATCGACGTGATCGCCCAGAGCCCGGTGGAGACGTCCACGACGGACGGCGCGGCGCGGGCCGGACGGCCGTCGGCGTCACCGGTCATCTCCATGATGCCGGTGAAGGCCTGCACGATCGCGTCGTACCCGGGACGGTCGTGCCCGAGCGGGCCCTCGCCGAAGGCGCTGATCGAGCAGTGCACGACGCGGGGGCTGACCCGGCGGAAGTCGTCGAAGCCGAGCCCGAGCCGGTCCGCGACCCCGGGCCGGAACGATTCGACGACGACGTCGGTGCTGGCCGCGATCCGCAGCACCGCGTCGCGGCCGGCCGGGGTGCCGATGTCCAGGGCGACACTGCGTTTGTTTCGGTTCACGGTGAGAAACACCGTGCTCTCCGGTCCCCAGCGTGGCGGCAGGCTGCGGGTGGCCTCTCCGCTGCCCGGACGTTCGACCTTGACGACGTCGGCGCCGAGATCGGCAAGGATCAGGCAGGCGAGCGGGCCCGCGATGTTCTCGCTGAGGTCGAGTACCCGCAGGCCGCGGTAGGTCTGGTCGAGCGTCATGTGAGCACACCGGTCATGGGGCGTCTCCAATGCCTGTGGCGGGTCGGTGACTGTATCGATCTCGCAGGTCAGAGCTCAAAAACAATCACTTGTTTTTTTCTAGCATGGTCGATTAACGTGGTCAACAGACAGATATGGGCCCGCGGTGCTGACGGAGGGTGCAGGGATGGACTTCAGACTCACCGAGGAACAGCAGCTGTGGAGAGACGCACTGCACACGTTCATGGAGCGCGAGGTAGGGCGGGAGTACATCCGCAAGCACGACGAGTCCCGGGAGTTTCCCGACGAGGCTTACCAGAAGATTGCGGACAGGGGCTGGCTGGGGCTGCTCATCCTCGAGGAGCAGGGCGGGCTCGACGCCGACCCGGTGATGTACGCGATCTTCTGTGAGGCCATGGCGAAGTTCAGCCTCGATTTTGCCGCGTGCGTGATGACCTCCATGTTCACCGCGACGAACATCGCCAACCACGGCACGGCCGAGCAGCGCGAGCAGTACCTGCCAGGCTTCCTCGCCGGCAGGACGAAGTTCAGCGTCTCGATCACCGAACCGGGGGCCGGCTCGGACGCGGCGGCGGTGCAGACGCGGGCCGTCCTCGACAACGATCACTGGGTGCTCAACGGGAACAAGGTCTTCTGTTCCGGAGCGCACCTGCCGGACACCGTCATCACCGTCCTCGCGCGCACCAGTCCCGAGCGGCACCGGGGCCTCAGCCTGATCCTGGTGCCGAACACCGCGCCCGGCGTCGACATACGCAAGCTGAACACGATCGTCCGCCGTAGCCTCGGCACCACGGAGATCTTCTTCACGGATGTCCACGTCCCCGCCGGAAACCTGATCGGCGAGGTGAACAACGGCTGGGGCTACATCGGCGAACACCTGGAGTACGAGCGCCTGAGCCTGGCGGCCTCCTACGTGGGAAACGCCCGCACAGCGCTCGACGACACCGTCACCTATACCAGGAACCGCACCCAGTTCGGCCGGCCGCTGTCGTCGTTCCAGGTCCTCAAGCACCGGATGGCGGAGAACGAGTGCGAGGTGGAGGCCGCGCGGCTGCTGGTCTACAACGCCGCGACGAAGATGGCGCGCGGTGAGCGCGCTCTGAAAGAGGTGTCGATGGCGAAGGTGTTCGCCGCCGACGTCGCCTTCAGGACCTCGTTCAACGGTATGCAGGCGCTGGGTGGATACGCGCAGCTTCCGGAGTTCGACATGGAACGCTACTTCCGTGAGGCCAAGCACGCGATGGTCGGTGGCGGTGCGAGCGAAATCCAGCGCAGCATCATTGCAAAGGAGATGGGACTCTAGCCCGGATCCTTCGTACGTCCAGCGGACAACAGGCGGCGTGTCAGTGACCGGACCGGGATCCGCCCGGTCCGGTCCAGGCCGTTGCGAGGGTCGCCACGCCTGCGTCCCCGCACCTCGTCTCCCGAACGGGAGAAACAGTCCTCCGGTCGGAGAAGCGGTGCGGGACGGATACGACCCGGTGCGACGGAAAACAGCGAACGGGTTGAAAATCTGGCCTGAAGCCACCGGTGAACGGGGACACGGTGCCACGGGCACCGGCCTATTCGGTGAAGTGAATGGCCTTGCTCGGGCAGTCGTACTCCGCGCGGCGGACGGCGGGCAGCCGCTCGTCGGCGACAGTAGCCCGCGACAGCACCACAAGTCCGTCGTCGTCCACGTCGAAGATCTCCGGATCCGCGAGGACGCAGTTGCCGTAGCCCTGGCAGACGTCCCGATCGACCCTGATTGTGATCATTTCTTTCTCCTGATCAGCGAAGACGTTTGGCGACTTCGTCGTGAAAGGCGGTCAGTCTGCTCTCGGCGGTGTTGAAGATGTTGCGCCGGAATCCCTTCGACCGCGCCAGCGCCGCGAAGTTGTTGATGACCTCGGAGTCCTCCGCGAGGACTTCGAGGAAGTGTTTCCAGTCCCGCTCGTTGTGCTGTTCCCACTTCGCGTCGCTCAGGCCGTCCGGGGTGGGCCCGACGAGCTGGTAGGCGTTGAGGACGGTTTTGTCCGGCGCAACCGGCCAGGCGGTCCACATCTGCAGGTGGTTGGGAAAGCAGCTGAAGATCGTGTTCGGGAACGCGAGGTAGTGGCACAGATGGGTCTGCCGATGATCGCTGTTGGAGACCTTGTCGGTGAACCCGCGGATCGGCAGCGTCATCCAGGAGTGCGGTGAGGCGATCTTCAGGCTGGCATCGCGCCACAGAACCAGCCCGGAGAGGGTCGACTTGTGCGTGAACGGGACGTGCCAGGTCTCGTTGAACGCGTCGACGACGATTTTCCAGTTCGCGGTGAGCGTGACCGATGCGCGGAACCGGGTGTCGAACCGGTCGAGCCGGTAGCCGGCGAGCTCCTCGCCGATCGTGTCGAGGTACTCCAGCAGGTCGGGGACCGTGTCGGAGAGCGTCAGCCAGATCCAGCCCGACCACTCGACCACCCTGACCGCCGGTGCCCGCAGCCCGGCCAACTGTGCCGGGTCGAATGACTCACGCAGCGGTACCTGGCGAACGCTGCCTTCAAGATCGTAGACGAAGCCGTGCCACGGGCAGGTGAACCGTCCGGTGGAGCAGCGTCCGGAGCCTTCGACGAGAAGCGCGCCGCGGTGCTGGCAGACGTTGTGCCAGGCCGACACCGATCCGTCGTCAAGCCGGATGATCACTATTGACTGTCCGAGCTGGTTCCAGACGACGTAGTCGCGGGGCTTTGGCACGTCGGCGGACGGAAACACCGGGAACCAGGCGTGGGACAGGATCCGGTCGAGTTCCCCCTGGTAGCGCGCCTGATCCGTGTACACCGAGGCGTCGACCGCGGATGGGGCGAGGGGGTACTGCGGTTCGTCCCGGGCAGGCTCGTCCTGAGCGGGCTCGGTGGGGGCGAGTCTGGTCGCCGGGATGGACTGGGTCATGTGAGTGCCCTTCTCGTCGGCGTCGCCACTGGCTGGCCCGGTTGCCGATGTCGCGGGCCGGATGCGGGCTCGGATAGGTAAACAATCATTTGTTTCAAAGTAAGGCTGTGTGTAGTAGGTGTCAAACCGGCTCTGCGTGTGACGTATGGCGTGGTCCGCAACATGCCGGGTTGCCCGCGATCCGCGGAGCCGGACCGGTGCCGGCCTCATGGAAGACAGTCCGGACTGGTCGGGGCTGTCCGCGATCGGTCAGGCGGTGCGGCGGCCGGTAGGTGCCGCGGCTGGTAAAGGCGCTGAAGGCGCTGTCCGGAAGCCCGTGGTGGCGGGACGGGGACGGGCCATGGCCGCGCTGGTGATGGCCGGAACCGCGCTGGTCATGGCTGGAAGCGGTAGCCCATGCCGGGCTCGGTGATGAAATGGCGGGGGCGTGCCGGGTTCGGCTCCAGCTTGCGGCGCAGCCGTCCCATGTATTCGCGCAGGTAGTGGCTGTGTTCCTTCGGGGAGGGGCCGCCAGTGCGAGGGAGGAGCTGGCGGTGGGTGAGCAGTTTTCCGGGGTTGCGCACCAGTACTTCGAGCAGGTGCCATTCGGTCGGGCTGAGGCGGACGGTGGCCAGACCCTCGGGCCGATCTGCGTGGTTGGCCGGTGGCTCGGGGTCCGCGATCTCTCGGGCCTTCCCATCCGGCCGTGTGGCACGGAGAGCGGGCTCGGGCGCGGCGGAAGCACGGTCGCGCCGATGATCGGCCAGCCTGGTGATCCGTCGGGCGGTCAGATCGATCGTATAGTCGCCGATCGTTGTCAGAGGAGCCTCTGTCGCGCTCAAGGTTCTCCTGGCTACCGCGCGTAGCCGGGCGAGGAGTTCGTCGACGCGGAAGGGCTTGGTGACGTAGTCGTCGGCGCCCGCGTCGAGCGCGCCGACCTTGTCGGTGCTGCCGCCACGGCCGGACAGGACGATGACAGGCGTTGTCGTCCAGCTGCGCAGGGCGTGGATGACCTCGGCCCCGTCCATGTCGGGCAGGCCCAGGTCGAGCAGGATGATGTCGGGCCGTCCGGACGTGGTGGCGGCGAGCGCGTGCCGTCCCGATGTCGCGGTCATGACCTCGTACCCTCGGGCGTGCAGGGTGATCCGCAACGCGCGCAGAATCTGGGTGTCGTCGTCGACGATCAGGACGCGGGTCATGCCGCACCGTCCCGCGCGCCGGTGCCGGCCGAGGCACCCCACAGCGGCCGGAACGACATCGGCGACAGTGCCAGGACCGGTGCCAGGAGCATGGTGACGCCTCCGCGGAGGTTCCGTTGGCAAATACAGCCTCCAGCACAGAGCAGTCTCCCTTCGTCAGGGCTGCCGGGGCTACGGGAACGGGTCGGGACGACCGGCGCGGGCCGTCCCAGGCGGGGCACGGGTGGGACGAGGTCCGTGGGTGCCGCCTCGGCAGGCATCGGCGGAACAGCAGGCCTGGTCGGGTCAGCCTGGTCGGGTCAGCCTGTGCCGAGCCTGTCCAGGGCGAGGTTGAGTTCGACGACGTTGACCCTGGGCTCGCCGAGGAAGCCGAGCGCACGGCCGCGCACATGATCCTCGACCAGCCGGCGGACCGTTGCCGGGGGCAGCCCGCGGGCGCCCGCGACCCTGCTCACCTGGAGGTAGGCGTAGGCGGGGGAGATGTCCGGGTCCAGGCCGCTGCCGGAGGCGGTCACCGCGTCCGGTGGCACCGGGTTGTCCCGGCCGCGCCCCGGCCCGGGGACGAGGACGCGTTGGCCCGCCGCGTAGTCGCCGCCGGGCGTCGCGCACTCGACCCGCACGCCTTCGTGGGTGGCGACGAACGGTTGCGCCGGGCACCGCTCGTTCACGCTGACGACCCGCACGACCGGCCCGGCGAAGCCCGGATCACGGTGGAACACCGCCAGCACGGCACCGACACCGCCCGGGGTGCAGTACGGGCGCCGTCCGTCGACACCTTCGAGCTGTCCGACGGCCCTGCTGCGGCCGCACACGGTGGTGAGCAGGCTGCGCCGGCTCTCGTCACCGGGTGTGACGGGATCGTCGAACGTGTCGACGACGTCCTCGGGGCCCAGGTTGGACGCGGAGGTCGCGGTCGGGTCGTAGCCGACTCCGGCACCGGCGGCGGACGGCCGGGGCTGGAAGTACGTCGGGATCGGGCGGCCGGCGGCGTCGGTGAACGGCTGGCCGATCCTTGACGAGCCGACGACCGTGCCGTCGGCCGCCCGGACGAGCGAGCCGTCCGCCCGGTGGCGCAGCCCGGGCAGCTGGGCGATCGCGGTGACGGCCAGGGGATACGCGACGCCGACGAGCACGGTGAGCACCAGCAGCATGCGCAGTGCGGCGAGGAGCTGGCGGACAGGGCCGGGCAGGCGTGGGGAGGCCATGGCGATCACCGGATTCCGGGGAGGAACTGGACGGCCAGATCGATGAGTTTGATCCCGACGAACGGGACGACCAGGCCGCCGAGGCCGTAGACACAGAGGTTGCGCCGCAGCATCGCTATGGCGTTGCCGGGTGTGTAGCGGACGCCGCGCAGGGCGAGCGGGATCAGCGCGATGATGACCAGCGCGTTGAAGACGACCGCGGACAGGATCGCCGACTGCGGGCTGTGCAGCCGCATGAGGTTGAACGTGTCCAGCCCGGGATACACCGCGGCGAACAGCGCCGGGATGATCGCGAAATACTTGGCGACGTCGTTGGCGATCGAGAACGTCGTCAGGGCGCCGCGGGTGATGAGCAGCTGCTTGCCGATCTCGACGATCTCGATGAGTTTCGTCGGGTTGCTGTCGAGGTCGACCATGTTGCCGGCCTCCTTCGCGGCCGACGTGCCGGTGTTCATGGCGACGCCGACGTCGGCCTGGGCGAGCGCGGGGGCGTCGTTGGTGCCGTCCCCGGTCATCGCGACGAGCCTGCCGCCGGTCTGCTCGCGCCTGATCAGGTCGAGCTTGTCCTGGGGGGTCGCCTCGGCGAGGAAGTCGTCCACCCCGGCCTCCTCGGCAATGGTCCGCGCGGTCAGCGGGTTGTCGCCGGTGATCATGATGGTGCGGATGCCCATGCTGCGCATCTCGTCGAAGCGTTCCCGCATGCCCGCCTTCACGATGTCCCTGAGCTGGACCACGCCCAGGACGCGGGCGGTTCGGCCGCCGTCCGCAGCGCCGGCGGTGAGCACCTCCGCGACGACCAGCGGCGTCCCGCCGGAGGCGGAGATGCCGTCCACCACGTGGTCGGTGTCGGGCGGTGCGCTCCCGCCGCTCTCCCGGACCCAGGCCAGCACCGCGCTGGCCGACCCCTTGCGGATCTGCCGGCCGCCGCCGCGGGGCCCGGGCGTGGCCAGGTCGACACCGGACATCCGGGTCTGCGCGGTGAACGGGACAAAGGTAGCGGTGGGTAGTTCGCCGGCGGTCCGCTCCCGCAGGCCGTAGGTGGTCTTGGCGAAGACGACGATCGAGCGTCCCTCCGGCGTCTCGTCCGCGAGCGAGGACAGCTGCGCGGCGTCGGCGAGCTCGTGTTCGTCCACGCCTCCGACCGGGATGAACGCCCACGCCTCCCGGTTACCGAGGGTTATGGTTCCGGTCTTGTCTAGCAGCAGGGTGTCGACGTCGCCGGCCGCCTCGACCGCGCGGCCGCTCATCGCGAGCACGTTGCGCTGCACCAGCCGGTCCATGCCGGCGATGCCGATCGCCGACAGCAGCGCGCCGATCGTGGTGGGGATCAGGCAGACGACCAGCGCCGCCAGCACGATCCCGGTGACGCCGTCGGCGTCCAGGGCGGCGCTGTCGGGGATGCCGGGCTGCTGCGCCCGGGAGAAGATCGCCAGTGGCTGGAGGCTCACGACCGCGAGCAGGAAGACGATGGTCAGCGAGGCCAGCAGGATGTTCAGCGCGACCTCGTTCGGGGTCTTCTGCCGGTTCGCGCCCTCCACCAGGCCGATCATCCGGTCGATGAAGCTCTCCCCGGGCCGCTGCGTGATCTCGACGACGATCCGGTCCGACAGCACCCGGGTGCCGCCGGTCACCGCGGACCGGTCGCCTCCGGACTCACGGATCACCGGCGCGGACTCGCCAGTGATGGCGGACTCGTCCACGCTCGCGATGCCCTCGACGACGTCGCCGTCACCGGGGATGAACTCGCCGGCCTCCACCACCACACGGTCGCCCCGCAGCAGGTCCGGCGCGGGTACCCGCTCGGTCCGGGCCGTCTCGGCGGGCTGGCCGGGTGCCCAGCCGACGAGCCGGCGGGCGATCGTGTCGGTCTTGGCCCTGCGCAGCGCGGCGGCCTGCGCCTTCCCGCGTCCTTCGGCGACGGCCTCGGCGAGGTTGGCGAACAGCACGGTCAGCCACAGCCAGCCGACGATCAGCCAGGCGAACACGGTGGGGTCCGCAACCGCGAGCACGGTGGTGAACGCGGCGCCGATCTCGACGATGAGCATCACCGGGTTGCGCCACAGCGTGGCCGGGTTCAGTTTCCGCAGCGCCTGCGGGGTGGAGCGCAGCAGCATCCGCGGGTCGAGCAGGCCACCGGAGGCCCGCCGGGGCGAGTGGGTGGAGCCGGGGCCGGAGCCGGGGTTGCCCGCTGGGCCGGCGGGGTTGTCGTACGCGGCGGTCGTGAGCATGTCAGTGCAGGCCTTCCGCGAACGGCCCGAGGGCGATGGCCGGGAAGTAGGTCAGGGCGACGACGACGAACGCGACACCGGTGACGAGGCCGACGAACAACGGCCGGTGGGTGGGCAGCGTCCCGCTCGACACGGGGGCCGTCTTCTGCCGGGCGAGGCTGCCGGCCAGGCCCAGGACGAACACCACCGGCAGGAACCGGGCGAGCAGCATGGAGATCCCCAGCACCGTGTTCCACCAGGCCGTGTTCACGGTGAGGCCGGCGAACGCCGAGCCGTTGTTGTTCGCCACCGAGGTGGCCGCGTACAGCACCTCGGACAGCCCGTGCGCGCCGGAGTTCAGCATGTTCGCCCGTTCGCCGGGCAGCGCCATGGCCACCGCCGTGACGCCGAGGGCCAGCGCCGGCGTGGTGAGAATGTAGAGCGCGGCGAACTTCACCTCCCGCGCGGCGATTTTCTTGCCCAGGTACTCGGGCGTTCGCCCGATCATCAGACCGCCGACGAACACCGCGAGCACGGCGACGACCAGCATTCCGTACAGCCCCGACCCGGCGCCGCCCGGGGCGATCTCCCCGAGCATCATGTTCAGCAGCAGGACGGCGCCGCCGAGACCGGTGTAGGAGTCGTGCGCGGAGTTCACCGCGCCGGTGGACGTCAGCGTGGTGGCGGCTGCGAAGGTGGCCGAGCCCGACACCCCGAAACGGGTTTCGACGCCTTCGGTCGCGGCGCCGACAGCGGTCGGGACCGTACCGTGGTGGGCCAGTTGGAAACCGTTGACCAGAAACACCCCGGTTATCGCCAGAACGGCCATGACGGAGACGATCGCGAGACCCTGGCGGGTGTCACCGACCATTTTTCCGAAAGCTCTCGGCAGAGCGAACGGGATCGCCAGCAGAAGGTATATCTGTAGCCAGTTGGTCCAGACCGTCGGATTTTCGAACGGATGGGCGGAGTTGACGTTGTAGAAACCGCCACCGTTGGTGCCGAGCTCCTTGATGATCTCCTGGCTGGCCACCGGGCCGCCGGTTATGGCCTGGCCGCCGCCGGCGATGGTCGACACCGTCCGGACGCCGTGGAAGTTCTGCACGACACCACCGGCGACCAGGACGACCGCACCGATGACGGAAATCGGCAGCAGGACACGGACGACGGTGCGGACCAGGTCCACCCAGAAGTTGCCGAGCCGGTCGGTGTGGCTGCGGGAGAACCCGCGGACCAGGGCGATCGCCACCGAGATGCCGACCGCAGCGCTGGCGAAGTTCTGCACCGCCAGACCCGCCATCTGCGCGAGGTACCCGAGCGTCGACTCGCCGGCGTACGACTGCCAGTTGGTGTTCGTGACGAAGCTGGCCGCGGTATTGAACGCCTGTCCCGGCGCCATCCCGTCGAAACCGAGGTTGAACGGCAGCCGGCCCTGCAGGCGGAGAAAAACGTACAGGAAGAGCGCTGACACGCACGAGAACGCGAGTACAGCGCGCAGGTGGACGCTCCATCGCTGGTCTGCGTCCGGATCGACGCCGACCAGCCGATAAGTCATTTTTTCGGCCCGCAGGTGACGCTCGGAGGTGTACACCCGGGCCAGGTAGTCGCCGAACGGCCGGTAGGTCAGGCCGAGGGCGACGGCGAGCGAGGCGGCGAAGACGACTCCCGCCGTCGTGGTGTTCATTCAGTGACCCCTTGTCGACCGGAAGCCCGGGCTCGGAGGAAACACAATCGTGGCAACGATCGCGCGGTCCGTGGCCGGGCGGGCCGTGGCGCGTCGCTGGTCCGGCGGGTCCGAATTTCTTCGAGGAAAGTCAGAACTTCTCCGGGAAAAGCAGGGCGACCACGAGGAAGACCACCAGGGCGGTCACCAGGACGAGCCCGGTCAGGTTCTCGGCGGTCACAGCCGTTCCACCCCTCGTACGACGAGCCCCAGCACCGCGAACATCACGATGATCAGAAAGATGAAAACCAGGTCACGCACCGCCTGCTCCTTTTGCCACGTCCCGCTGCCACCGCGGGGACCGACCGGGCTGCGGCGCTCCCCTCGGGTGACGGCAACCCCGCCACGCCCGGCCGTCCGGATGCCGGATACCCGGTGCCCAGGAATCCGAGTGCCCCGAGTGCCCGAGTGCCGATGGTGACACCGGTATCGGGTCTCGCCGCAGGCCCTGACCGGGATGTCCCGGGAACAGACGCGACACGCCGGATACCCGGGCTGTCACCCGCGAGCGCTGGCACCATGAACTCCCCGGATCGCGCCGATTGCCGTATTGCCGCATCGGCAGCATCGACCTCACGGGAGCCGGCCACCAGCGGCGTTGACGCCCTGGTGACGCCGAATACGGCAGAGCGCGAAGGAGCACGAAAGAGCACGGAAAACGTGGCCGGGGAGCCACCGGCCGTTGGCCGACGCCGGGTGCCCACCGTGGGCTCAGACGGGGAAGCAAGCTGCCCGGTCACCCGGTCACCCGGTTGCCGTGATGGCCCTACCGCCATGAGCTGATCCGTTATGGCCAGATCAGGTCTGCCCTGGTCGCCGGGCCGGTGGGTCGGCGGGGCTCGCCTACATCCTCACTGTCAGGAGTGGACGCGCATCAGGCCTTCCTGCGCGACCGAGACGACGAGCCGGCCGTCGGCGGTGTATATCTCGCCGCGGGCGAAGCCCCGGGAGCCCGCCGCCGACGGGCTGTCCTGGATGTAGAGCAGCCACTCGTCCGCGCGGAACGGACGGTGGAACCACATGGCGTGATCGAGACTGGCCAGCGAGATCGTCCGGCCGTCCGTCGACCGGTGCGGGAGCAGGGTCGTCGTGATCAGCCGCAGGTCGGACGCGTACGTGACCGCGCAGACGTGGTAGAGCGGGTCGGCGGGCAGTGTCCCGCGGGCGCGGAACCACATCCGCTGGTGGGGGCTGTGCGGCTCCCCGTGTGAGGACCACACGGGCTGTTGGACAGAGCCGTCCGCTCCTTCGGTCGGCGCGAGCCGGACGTCGAGGTAGCGGGAGAAGAAGGGCTCGATGCTCCCGCCGTTCGACAGGGACCACCCGGGCAGCTCTTCGGGCAGGGGAGCGGGCAGTTCCTCGGGCGGCGGTGACGGCGGCATGGGTGACTGATGCTCCGGGCCGTCGGTGACGCGCTGGAAGGAGGCGGACAGGTGGAAGATCGCCCGGCCGTGCTGGATGGCGACCACCCGCCGCGTCGTGAACGACCGTCCGTCGCGGATCAGATCCACATCGTAGATGATCGGCGCGCTGGGATCGCCCGGCAGCAGGAAGTAGGCGTGCAGCGAGTGCACCGGACGATCAGGGGCGACTGTCCGGCCGGCGGCGATGAGCGCCTGCGCCGCGACGTGGCCCCCGAACACCCGGGTCGGCGCCGTGTGCCACGACCAACCGCGGAAGATGTTGGTTTCGATGAGGTCGAGGTCGAGGACCTCGACCAGGGAGTCGGCCTCCGCGCGCGTCACCTGATCCACATTACCTATCCGGTGGCGCCGCTTCATCGAACAGCGGCGCTCCGGGGATTTCGGCTTCCCGTGACGCGGCGGAGGCATGGCCGGGCCGTCGATGGTCCTCGGCCGGCTCGGGGATTTCGGCCCGCGGGCCGGCAACGGTTGCCGGGGCGCGCTCGGGGGTGGGCGTCGTCGCCAGCAGGTGACGCCGCCACAGCGCCTCGGCCTCGTCCGCCGCGCCGGCCTCGATCAGCGCCACCAGTTGCCGGTAGGGCTGGCGGCCGTCGTCCCCGGCCGCTGGTGTGCCCGGCCGTGCCGTGATGCCAGTGCCAGTGCTGGTGCTGGTGCTGGTGCCGGCGTTGGAACCGGCGCCCGATGTCTCCTCTCGGGCCATGTCGATGATGTGGCGCAGCATCCCGACGAGCACGATCAGGGTCTGGTTGCCGGCGAGTTCCACCAGCAGGCCGTGGAAGTCCGCTACCGCGGACCGTGACACCGCGGGAGCGCGGGCCTCCCAGGCCGGCCCGCCGGCGGGCGCCGTGAGCGCGGTGGTGGCCCGGTCGGGCCGGGTGCGGGCCGCCGGCCGGTCAGCGTCCGCCGTGGCCGCCTCGACGGCGGCGAGCGCCGCCCGCAGCCTGGCCAGGTCCTCCTCGGTGTGCCGCTGCGCGAGCCGGCGGACGCAGGGCGGCTCGAGCAGCGCCCTGGCCTGGTGGACGTCGGCGATGGTGGTGCCGCGGTACTCCAGGACGAGCGCGGCGTAGCGGGCGGCGACGTCACCGTTGGGCGTGTGGACCCGGGCGCCTCCGTGCGCCCCGCGCCGGACGCTGATCAGCGCTTCGGACTCCAGGACGCGGAAGGCCTCCCGCAGGGTCGGGCGTGAGACCCCGAACTGCCCCATCAGCACGGCTTCCGGGGGTAGGGCGTCCCCCTCGACCAGTTCGCCCCGCACGATCTGGCGCCGCAGGCGGGCGGCGACCAGTTCGGCGGTCTTGGGGACGCGCACCCGCCGGCCGATGTGGCTGTCGCCGGCCGGGTGCCGGCCGGCGTCGTTGTCGTACCCGACGGCGGGCGTGCCGGCCGACGGGTCGGGCGTTCTGACAGCACCGGGCCGCCCGATGCCCGTCGGGCCGTCTGTTGCGATATTGGCTGCGTTCAGTAACACCATGATGGTCCCCCTCGGAGAGATCCGGCTGCGGGCGGGCAGTATGTGGCCTGCTGGCGCTGGTTCGGCTCCTTCGTCCAGAAGATCACATCGTTGCTGCCGGCGATGTCGCCAGAAGTACTGGCGAGGTTGCATTGTGACACTACTGGTCACTGCTGCCTACAAGGGGTTTCATGATGGCTACAAATAATGACTATTTGTAATCGATATTCATTGGATCTTTACTAAAAGTAATCAATCGAAGTCTTTTTGTCATCATTTGACGGTGGCGAACGCCATACAGCGACCCGAACGGACCGGTGCGCTGTGTGAGCCACCCGGACGAAAAAGGTGCCGGCCGGTGTTCCACCCGGATGATCCGGATCGTGCGCGTCTGGCGCACGGGCCATCGGATCCACACCTGAGGAGATCGTGATGACGGCTCTGTACACGGCTGAGGCCACCGCGTGGGGCGGGCGTGAGGGACGGGTGGCGTCCAGCGACGGGCGGGTGGACCTGAGCCTGTCCCTGCCCAAGGGGCTCGGCGGCGACGACGGCCCGGGCACCAATCCGGAGCAGTTGTTCGCAACCGGCTACGCCGCGTGTTTTCACAGTGCGCTCAAGGCGGTCGCCCGGCGGGCGAAGGTCGATGTCTCCGCGTCGGCGGTCACCGTCCGGGTCGAGATCGGCCCGGACGACGACGGGTTCGCCCTCGCCGTCGCGATCGAGGCCGAGATCGAGCAGGTCGACCGGGACGTGGCCGCCACGCTCGTCGAGCAGGCTCACGCCCTGTGCCCGTACTCCAGGGCGACCCGGGGCAACATCGTCTCCACCGCCACCCTCGTGGACAACTGACCGGGTAGCCGGCTGATCCGCTGGCCGGCTGGCCTGGTGGACGGCCGGCCAGCGGACGCCGGCCGGCGCCGTGGGCTGCCCGGGACGCCGGATGGTCGTAGCGTCTTCGTTCATGGGCGACGCGCGCATCGCGACCGTCGGCGTCGAGGAGGAGTTCCACATCCTGGATCTCGCCTCCCGACGGCTCGTGCCGCGGGCTCCGGCGATCCTCGAGCGCGTCGCGAAGGAGTGTTTCACCGCCGAACTGCTGACGTCGGTGGTGGAGTCCAACAGTCGCCCGTGCACCGATCTGGCCGATCTGCGCGGCAGCCTGCTCCAGCTGCGGCGCGAACTGGTGGTGGCCGGCGAACCGCTCGGGCTCGGTCCCGCGTCCGCGGGGACCGTCCCCCTGGTCGACCGGGACGCGCCCGAGATCAGCCGGTACCCGCGCTACCAGCGGATGCTCACCGACTACCAGCTCCTCGCCCGGGAGCAGGCGATCTGCGGCGCGCAGGTGCACGTCGAGGTCGCCGACCGGGAGCTCGCGATCGCGGTGGCCGCGCGGGTCGCGCTGTGGCTGCCGACGCTGCTGGCGGTGTCGGCGAGTTCCCCGTACTGGCAGGGCGCGGACAGCGGCTACGCGAGCGTGCGCACCCTGGTCTGGCAGCGGTGGCCGACCGCCGGCGTCACCGGACCGTTCCGCACGGCGGCCGAATACGACCAGGTCGTCGCGGACCTGATCACATCCGGGGTGATCAGCGACCCGGGTATGGTCTACTTCGACGTCCGTCCCTCCGCGCACCTGCCCACCGTCGAGCTGCGGGTCTGTGACGCGTGCCCGGACGTCGACACCGTCATCCTCGTCGCCGGACTGTTCCGCGCGCTCGTGCGCCGGGCCGCCCTGGCGGTCGGGGCCGGCGCGCCGGCCCCGCCGTGGCGGACGGAACTGCTGCGGGCGGCCGCCTGGCGGGCGGCCCGGTCCGGGATCGAGGGCGACCTCGTCGACGTGGCCGCGGCGGTGCCGGTACCGGCCCGGGATCTGCTGTACCGGCTGGTGGACGAGGTGCGCGCCGAGCTCGAGCACGCCGGCGACTGGGAGCTGATCCACAAC
>NZ_CAAAFS010000245.1:0-5173 GCF_900634755.1 Protofrankia symbiont of Coriaria myrtifolia | reverse complement strand
CCGGACCGGGCCGGGATCTGCTGTACCGGCTGGTGGACGAGGTGCGCGCCGAGCTCGAGCACGCCGGCGACTGGGAGCTGATCCACAACCTCGCCCGCCGCGCGGTCGGCCGGGGCAGCGCCGCGGCCCGGCAGCGGCGGGCCTTCGCCCGGCGCGGGCGGCTCACCGACGTCGCCGACCTCATCCTCGCCGAGACCCGCCAGGCGGCGGACGCGGTGGCCGCCTGAAGCGGCCGGCCCGCGTCAGACCGTGACGCCGAGCGGGACGGAGATCCCGAGGCCGCCGCGGGTGTCCGCGCCGTAGCGCGCCTTCTCCCTGGCGATGTCCAGCGGTCGGGTACCGACGCGGTTCGCGGCGACCGCGGCGTCGTCGAGCAGGTGCGCGGGGACCACCCAGACGACCTCGAACTCCAGGCCGTCCGGGTCGTGGGCGTACAGGCTCTTGGTGGTGCCGTGGTCGGACGAGCCGACCAGCGCCCCCGCCGCGACGAGCCGGCGGGCCGCGTTCTCCAGGTCGGTGAGGGTGGCGACCTCCCAGGCGATGTGGTACATGCCCACGGTCGACCGTCCGGCCGGCGAGCTACCGGCGTCCGCGCCGAGCTCGAACAGGCCGATGTCGTGGTCGTTGGTGGAGTCCGGTGCCTGCAGGAAGGCGGCCCTGCCGGGGATCGCCATCGTCACCCGGAAGTCCAGGACGTCGGTGTAGAAGGCGGTGGTACGCGCGACGTCACGGACGTAGAGGACAACGTGGTTGAGGCGGTGGATGCCCATGATCTCCTCCTCGGACCGTTCGACACCTGGGCGCTGCCGGGGTACCACCGGGTACCGCGGGCGTTGTCCGCCGTCGAACGCCGCTGCGTCACGTCGGGTGACGCCCCGTCGAGCCACCGAGCGGCGTTCTGTTGAGCGTTCAACTATCTTGACGGTACCCCGTCCGTCCCCGTTGCATCCGGGTTGTCGGAGACGAGTCGGTGATCGCGATCAGTAATTACAGGTTGTGGTCACAGACCGACGCCGGTGGCCGCGTCCAGTGCGTAGACGTTGTGATCCAGGCTGCCGATGTAGAGCAGACCGTCCGCCACCACCGGCGAGGAGTCGTCCACCGGCGCCCGGGTGGCGAACCTCCACTGCTGCTCACCGGTGACGATGTCCACCGCGTACACGTAGCGGTCCCGGCTGCCCACGTAGACCAGCTCGCCGGACACCGTGGGTGAGGAACGGATGCCGTTGTCGGTGTGGAACCGCCAGCGGGCCCGGCCGGTGTCCGCGTCCAGCGCGTACAGGTTGCCGTCGTCGCTGCCTACGTACAGCACCTTGTCCACCAGGGTGGGTGTCGAGACCACGCCGTTGTCCGCGGTGAACTGCCAAGTGGGTGTCCCGTCCGTGGTCTTCAGGGCGTAGACGCTGTGGTCGTCGGCGCCGATCCACAGCATGCCGCCGGAGACGGTGGGGGAGGAGTCGACGGTGCTGCCTGTGGTGCGCTGCCAGCGTTTCCGGCCGGTAACCGCGTCCAGCGCGTAGATGTTGCGGTCGCGGCAGCCGACGTACACTCCGCCGCCGATCACTGTGGGTGACGAGTTGAACCAGTCGCCGGCGGTGAAGTGCCAGCGCTCGCGGCCCGTGAGCGCGTTGACGGCGTACAGGTTGTGATCGCGGCAGCCGATGTAGATCACCCCGTCCACCACCGTCGGGGAGGAGTGCATCGCCGCCCCGGTAGGGAACCGCCAGCGCGCCTTCCCGGTCGCGGCGTCCACCGCGTGCAGGTAGGTGTCGTTGCAGCCGACGTAGACCGTGCCACCGGCGACCGCCGGGGAGGACGTGATCGCCTCGCCGGCGGCATACCGCCAGCGTTCACGGCCGGTGACCGCGTCGATGGCGTACAGGTAGTGATCGTTGCTGCCGATGTAGACCACGCCCGCCTCGACCGCGGGGGAGGAGTACACCTCCCCGCCGGTGGTGAAGACCCACGGCCGCGGGCCGTCGCCGTCGTCGCTGGAACCGAGCAGGCGCACCGCCCCCCACGTGCCCGCCCCGGCCGCCGCGGCCACGGCGATGGCGCCGCCCGCCCGCAGCAGGCTCCGCCGGTGCGGCCGCGCGGGCGCGGGTGCGGGCCGGTCGCCGGTCTGCTCCCAGTCCGCGCGCTCGGTACGGCCCGTGTACTCGCGGTCGGTACGGCCCGCGTGTTCCTGGCCGGTGCCTGCGCCGGTGCCGGCCCGGCCGGTGCGGTCGTCCGGTGGGAGCGGCTCCCACGGCAACGGCGGTGTCGGCGAGAGCGGGGTGGAACGTCGCCCCGGCGGGTCGAAGACCGGCTCCCGGGGGGTGGGTGGCGGTCCGGGCCGCACCGGTGGCGCAGGCAGCCCTGGTGGCGTCCTGGTCAGGGTCGTGCTGTCCCGGTCGTCCGCGTCCACCGGCGCGTCCGCCGGTGGACGGCGGCCCCGGGCCTGGTCCGCCTCGCTCTGCCCGGCCCGGGCCTGCCCCGCTCCGGTCTGTACCACGGGCGGCTTTTCGCCGGCAGTCGATGGCTTTCCGCCGAGAACAGGTGGCTGCCCGCCGGGATCGGCCGGCTGTCCGCCAGAGCTGACCGACCGCCCGCCGGAGCCGGCCGGGCCGGAGGATCTGTCCCGGGAGTCCGGGCGGTGCCCCCGTTCGTAGGCGTCCACCAGATCGTAGACGGTGGGTGGCAGCCAGTGCCGCGCGCCGAAACCGGTCGGCGCCTGCTGCCAGCGACTGTCGATCTCCTCCAGCAGACGGTTCGGTGTGGGCCGGCGCGCCGGGTCGCGCTGCATGCAGCGGCGGAGCAGATCGGTGAGCTCCGCCGGGATGCCGGAGAGGTCCGGTGGCCGGGAGAGCAGCTGGGCCAGCACGTTGACCGGTGTGTCGCCGGAATAGGCGGTGCGGCCGGTCGCCGCGTACAGCAGGGTGGCACCGAGGGAGTACACGTCGGTGGCCGGGGTCACCGACGCGGTGTCCAGGGCCTGCTCCGGGGACATGTAGTGCGGCGTCCCGATCACGGCCTGGGTGAGCTGCGCGCTGCCGACCGACGACCGGACCAGCCCGAAGTCGATCACTTTCGGGTTCTCCCGGGTCACCAGCACGTTCGACGGCTTGAGATCCCGGTGGATCAGGCCCACCCGGTGGATGGACTCCAGCGCCTCGGCGATCCCGGCCGCCAGCCACAGCACCGCCTCGACCGGCAGCGGCCCGGCCCGGCGGGCCAGCCAGGACAGCGACGGCGCCGGGACGTAGGCGATGGCCAGCCACGGCATCTCGGCGGCGGCGTCGGCGTCCACCAGGGACGCCGTGTACACACCGCTGACCTGCCGGGCGGCTGCGGCCTCCCGGGCGAAACGCTCCCGGAAGCCGGGCTCCTCCACCATGTCGGCGCGCACCGTCTTGACCGCGACCAGCAGCCCCGAACGGGACTGGCCCAGGTACACCCGGCCCATCCCGCCGCCGCCGAGCACACCGAGCAGGCGGTAGGGGCCGATCGTCCGCGGGTCCTGCGGCGTCAGGGCGTCACGCATGCTCTCGAAGGAGCTGTTCGTGCCCGTCACGTCCGCCTCCACCGGTTTGTCACAGCCGTCATCGTGCCTGCGCGCCCCGCGCTCCGGGACACCGTGCCGCTGGACGCCGTGGCCCGGGCGATCGTCCAGGTGATCGTTCCAAGTGGGGTTGTCGTCCGCATGATTCTCCTCCGACCGTGATGTTTCCTCCGACCGCGACATCTCCTCCGGACGCGGCGGTCGGCCCTTCCCTGGAGGCGGTCGTCGTCCACGGAGACGTGGTCATCGTCCTGCCTGGTCAACGGCCCGCGCGCACCGGGGCCGTGCCCCCGGCGACGCTGGCGGGCGCGGTCGGGGCCGGCAGCGCCGCCCGGCTGATCGTCGTCTCCAGCCACGGGGCGAGCTGGCGCATGCCGGCGGTGGTCAGATGGACGGCGTCGACGTAGAACGGGCCACCGGAGGCGGTGCGGTCCCAGCAGTGCTCCCCCTGGCACAGCGCCGCGTCGACGTCGAGCGGCAGGATCTGCGGATACCGGCCAGCGGCCTCGGCGACCAGCGCGTTGTAGCAGCGGCTGGACACCAGGTCGGTGTCCCCGGTGGCACGGCGGCTGTTGGCCAGCAGCACCGGCCGGCCGGGAGCCTCCTGCTCCCACAGGCGCGCGGCCGCGGCCAGCCGCTCCCGGTAGACCTGCCGGTAGCCGACGTCACAGGGGGAGACGACCGTGGTGCCCACCAGCCGCGCCGCCGCGTCCCCGCTCAGGTCGACCAGCAGGACGTCGGGTCGGCTGGCGGCGATCTGGGAGCGCCAGTAGCGGTCCCAGTGCGCGCAGTTGCGCGCCGGCCCCGCCGCTGCCCGCGCCGATACCGGCAGTTGGGCGTCGGCGCTGACGTGGGCCCGTGGTGTCACCGGCGGCGGTGCCGGGAACAGCCCGCAGCCGGGCAGCGAGCGGTCCACCACCGGGTAGCGGCCGGAGCCGCGCCGGCCGACCGCGGTGGCCAGATCGCCGGCGAACGATCCGCCCAGCACCAGCACCACCGGTTGCCTCCCCGTCCGCGACCGCTGCTCGACCAGGTCGGGCAGCCATGCCCCACCGACCGCGACGGCGGTGTAGGCCACCACCAGCACCGGGGCGGTCCACCGCAGCGACCACCGGCGCGGCCGCAGCCGGCCGACCACCGCGTCCTGCAGCAGCAGCCCGAGGAGCGCGGCCAGCCCACCGCCGACCACCAGCAGGGCATGCGGCCGTACCTGCGGGAACGCGGTCGCCAGCACCCAGAACACCGGCAGGTGCAGGAGCAGGAGCGGGTAGCCCAGCCCGCCCAGCTCCACCGGCACGCCTCGGCCGAGCAGCCACTGCAACGGGTTGTGACGGGCCGGCGGCGGCGGGCGGTCCACGCTGGCCAGCAGCAGCGCGCCGGCGCCAGCGGCGACGGCCGGCCCCCCTCCCCGCAGCCAGTCGGCGGGGCGCGTGGTGGCGATGATCCCGTCGGTGACCAGCACGGCCAGCGCGACCGTCCCGGCCGACGCCGCCCACCAGGACCGCCGTGCCTGGGTGCGGCCGTCGGCGGGCTCGCCGGAAGCGGCCGGCACCGCCATCGCCACCGGCTGGACGCGCGCGTACTGATCGTGCTGGGCCTGCGCGCCGCGGGCCCGCTCCGCGCGGCGGAGCC
>NZ_CAAAFS010000244.1:0-13940 GCF_900634755.1 Protofrankia symbiont of Coriaria myrtifolia | reverse complement strand
GCCCGGGCCGGGCCGACCAGGCAGGCGCCGGCGGCGAGCAGCACGGTGCCGGCCGCGGCCAGCCCCGCCGTCCCGGCCGTCCGGCCGGTACGTCCCGGCCGGCCGACCAGCCGGGCGGCCCACCAGATGCCGACCAGCAGCAGCGGCCCGGCGATGGCGAACTGTTCGATCAGGCCGAGCAGCCACAGCAGGCCCAGCGGGTCGAGCTGAGCGGGCCGGTCGGCGTACCAGTCGCCGCCAGCGCCGGCCAGCCAGTTCCGCGACACCAGGTCGAACCAGTTCCCCATGTGCGCCAGGCCGGCGACCGCCTGCGGGCCGAGCTGCCGCGCCTGGCCGGGCGGGCTGAGCAGCACGGCGAGCCCGACGGTGGCGACGAGGGTGAACAGCAGCAGCGGGAGCCGCTGCTTGACGTGCTCCCTGACATGGCCACGGTAGACACCGCCCAGGCCGGGGGCGGGGTGGGCGTGTTCGCGGCCGTGCCGTTCGCGCGCCGCTGTGGCCCGGGAGCAGGCGGCCAGCAGGACGCGGGCGGTCAGGTAGCCACTGGCGGCCAGGAGAAGATCCGGCCCGAGCAGTTCCGCGCGGAATCCCCCGGTGCTCTGCAGCATCACCGCGAGCACCGCGACACCGAACACGCCGATTACCGCACGTGATGGGGAAGAGCTCAGCGTACCGCCCTCCAGCCCGAGAAGCAGCCCCGGATCGTCTGTTCGGCGGCCCTGCCGGCGAACGACTCGTGCCGGTCCCGCAGCGGGTCGACGGTGGCGGGATCGGCGTGGAAGTCCACTCGCCACCAGTACAGGCCGGCCAGGGAGCGCTCCCGCGCCATCTGGCAGGCGGCGGCGAACCACCGTTGCTGGACGACCTCGTTGACCGGGCCGCCGTTGTTCGGGTTGGCCGGATGCCGGTAGATGCCGTCCTGCGCGGGAGCGCCCACCTCGTACAGCAGCAGGTTGGGCATCTGACCACGGGCCCGGCGGTCCAGCCAGGAGTGCCAGCCCGCGGCCAGCTCCGCCACGGAGGCGTCGTCGGACAGCGGCAGCTCCGGGTAGGCGTCCACCCCGACCCGGTCCACCGGCATCCGGACCGCGGTGTGCACGAACACGTCCCAGTTGAACGCGTACCCGGTCTCGCCGCCGAACAGGGTCCGGGTGTACGCGGCCAGCTCCGCCCAGCGCGGGTCGCCTTCCAGCGAGCTGAGTTCCGTGCCGATCACCACGGTGGCGACGCCGGTGCGTGCGGCAAGGGCCAGGTAGGGCGTGAGGAAGCGGCGGTAGGAGGCGAACCAGGCGTCCCGGTCACCCGGCCTGATCGTGCCGCGCCAGTCCAGCGGGTTGGCGGCGGTCAGGGTGCGCTCGTCGAGCGTCGGGCGCAGGGTGACGCGCAGGCCGGAGCGTCTGGCCTCGTCCAGGAGGATACCGAGACGCTCCGGCGTGGGGGTGGTCCGGCCGCCGCGGACGGCGTTGGAGCGGGCCGTGTCGGTGAAGAAGGGGAAGGAGACGCACAGCGCGTTGGCCTCAAGGCCGACGACGTAGTCGACGACCTGGCGGGCCTTGGCGCGGACCAGTTCGACGGGCTCGTCGGGATTGTCATCCCAGTAGACCTGGACGCCGAGCTCGGGCCGGCCGGGCTGCCAGGGGTAGGCGACGGTGGGACCTGCCCCCGCCCCTGTCTGCGGGCCGGCTGTCGCGGTGGCCGGCGGTGGCGCGGCCGGGTGGAAGGCGGGGGTGCGGTCCTGGGGCGCGGCGGCGCAGCCCGTGCCCGCGATGGTCATGACAAACACGGCGGCCAGCGTCGCGCCGGCCGTGCCCAGCCTGATCACATCGGTTTCGCGATCACGTTGAGGGTGGACTCGCCGCCCCGCAGGAAACGGACCATCCCCCGGAACACCGCGATCGCTTCCAGCAGGGAGAAGAGCGGGATCAGCAGCAGCAGGCAGGGCGGCTCCCACCAGCGGTGCCGCGGGTCCGCCGAGGCCGATATGTTGATCTTCATGCCTTCCCAGTAGAGCCAGATGCTGTAGGCCATGTTGGCCGCCCAGACGGGCAGCAGCGCGGCGCTGACCGGCGTGGTGTCGGTGTCCCCGAGCAACGAGCCGACCAGGAGGATCAGTGCCAGGTGCTGGATCGGCCCGCATGCCCAGATCAGCACGTTGTGCAGCAGCAGCAGCCGGTGGCGCAGCGGGACGCCACGGTCGAACGCCAGCCGGAACAGCCCCCAGGACCAGCGCTCCCGCTGCCGGATGAAGTCGGCCACGGTGGCCGGGGAGGCGCCGTAGGAGCGGCCGGGGAACCAGTCGCTGCCGCCGGGGTGACGGCCGCAGAAGAGCAGGGCGAACTGGGCGTCCTCGACGATGGCCTGCGGCCCGAAGTCCCAGCCGGTGGCCGCCTCCACCGATGCCCGGACCAGCAGCAGTTCCCCGTGCAGCCCGGCGCGGGGCACGCCACGGCCGGTGGTGGCCGCGAACAGGCTGATGTCGCAGCCTGGGCGGACCGCGTCGGCCAGCCAGGTCAGCTTGTTCACCGCGTGTTCCCGCGGGTAGCTCAACACCCCCTGGGCGAGGTGGCGGGCATTCTCACCGGCGAGCCACTGGGCGTTGAGGAAACGGGCCATGGCCTCGGCGGTGTCGGAGCTGACGCCGGTGTCGTCGTCCATGTGCAGCACCCACACGTCCCCCCTGGCCTCGCCCTCGGCGTAACGCAGCTCGTGGGCGTAGTGGTTCGCGCGGGCCTTGAACCGGGTGCCGTTCGGGGTGCGGTAGCCGCGGGGTACGGTCACCACGCGGATCAGGTGGTCCGTCGCCGCCAGCGCGACGATCCGGTCGTAGGCGGCGCAGCCCTCCTCGACGACCACGTCCACCCGCAGGTGGGGGAAGTAGTCCGGCAGGTACCGGCAGAAGGAGCGGACGACTCGTTCGAGGGCGGGGTAGGTGTCGTGACGCCCCACCGTCGGGACGACCACGATCAGCGGGTCGCGGACGATTGCCGCGGTGACCGGTAGTTTACGCTCGCGGCGCAGCCGAACGGCCGTGCGCACGCTTCCGTACATACCGATGACGGTGTTTACGATGGGCAACGTCCAGACCACGGCCGCTATCCAGCCCATGAAGCCGAAATCGGGGTCGCGGGCCCAGGCCCACCATCCGAAGGCACCGAACACCGTGAAGCCGATCAGAAACGAACTGAAACCGGGTCGCCATACCGACCGTTTCCGGGATTCGGTCAACGGCATCGTCTCGTGCGCGACGGAGTTGGCCCACTCCAGGGATTCCCGACGCATGAGATGCTCGGACGTGGTCACGCGGCTCCCCCCACAGGAGTCTGATCACGGTCCTCGAAACAATACGTCAGCCGGACCGGAGTAGGTGTAAACCGTCGGCGATACGACGGCTGCCGTAGCTTACCGGCGGTCCCGCGGCCGTATCGCCGCGGGTAGGCGGTGGTGTCTTGTGGTGATTCCGTTGTCAGCGCTGACGCCCGGCCCCGACCTGGGCCGACCGGCCCGGACCTGGGGCGACGTAGGCCGTTGCAGGCCGCGGTAGGCCGTTCAGCAGGCCGACGTGCCCTGAGTCGGGCAGTGACGGTCTCGCCGTCCGGCCGGATTTCCGGTCCGGCCGGGTCCCGCTCCGGGATGGTGAGTTCTACGCCGGCCGGGACGGGAACTCCCGGCCAGGACGGGACATCCGCCCGGCGTGCCCGGCGAAAAGCGCGGCGGTGGCCGACGGGTGGATCACGCGACGGCCGTCGTAGTCGGGGTAGTGGGAACCGTCGTCATTGCGTCCGGTGAGAAGCCAGAACTGGTCACCGTCACCGTCAGCCTCCTCGACCGCGGCCGTCCAGGCCGCGTAGACCGTGTCGCGGGCGATTCCGTCGTCCTGCCAGGAGAATTCCTCCAGTACCGCCGGTACACCCGCCACGGCGGCCTCCCGGAAGTGGTCGTGAATCCAGCGGACACCCCATCCCGGCGATTTTTCGCCCCACTGCTGGGGATGCAGGTGAAATGTTCCGTAATCGATCCCGGGCAGCCTGAGGAGCCGGTGCCAGACCACCCCCTCCTGGTTGGATGCGGGGTAGTCGGCCGTGTCGGCACGGCCGTGGAAACCTTCGTCGCCGACCGCGACCAGTTGGCGGAGGGCCAGTTGTCGGACATATCTGCTCATTTCGTCGGCCCAGGCGACCAATGTGTCCCCGGACGGGTCGGACGGGCAGCGGGGCTCGTTCGCCAGCTCCCAGGTCATCACCGCCGGTTCGTGGTTGTACGGCACGCCGGTATACCGGTTCCGCCGGTTGATCACGTGTGTCACCCAGGCCCGGTAGCATTCCCTGATGGCGTGGCGGTGGAAGAAGTCGTCGTGCTCGGCGGAGAACCATGTGGCGTATCGGGGAATTCCCCCGAAGTCGTTCCAGTTGTTCGTCAGGACGATCACCAGCCGCAGCCCCAGTTGCCCGGCCCGGAAGACGGCATGGTCCAGCGGCTCGAAACCGTCCTCGTCGTAGCGGAACGGCTCCGGTTGCAGTATCACGCCGTCCGCCGGAGTTCCGTCGAGGAAGCCCCAGCAGCGGACCACCCGCAGGCCGAGCGCGGCGGCGTCGGTCAGGACGCTGTCGGTCATCCGTTGGCTTTTGTAGTGCAGATAGTAGTTGTTGGTGCCGCAGAAGCGGAAGCGTCTGCCGGCGAGCCGGAACGCGCCGTCGCGCACCTGGACGAAATCAGCGGTCCGGCCGGCGGGGCCGAATCCAGTGGGGGAGGACACGCTCCGGAAGAATACGGCTGCCGCCCACGGCGAAGCGCCCTCGGGGACAAGATGCCGAGGCATGAGTCACGTAGCTGTGCGTAGTCACATGGGCGATGTTTCCTGGAGGTGACGGTCTGTGTAAGTGACCACCTGGATAAACGCTGCTCTGGGTAGACTGCCGCCGGCTGTCGGCGACGATCACGGTGAGTGCGTCGTCAGATACACCCGTCGAGCCGGAAAGCGCGCCCGACGACACACGCGCCTGGATCAGGTGCCGAACAGATGGTCGCGGATGGCGACCGCGCCGTCCGCAACCGGCAGCCTAACCGGTCGCCATCACCCGGCGTATTCGGTCGTTGCAGTTGTCGGTGATGTAGAGGAGGCGTTCGGTGGTGTCCAGACCCAGGCCGTTGGGTTCGCACAGACGGGCCGCGGTGGCCGGCCCGCCATCGCCGGAGTAGCCGGCCTCGTCGCTGCCGGCGACGGTGGTGATGACGCCGTCGGCGTCGACGCGGCGCACCCGGTTGTTGTCGGTGTCGGCGATGTAGACGCGCCCGTCGTCGGTAACCGCGACACTGCCCGGGTTCGCCAGTTGGGCCGCGGTGGCCGGTCCGCCGTCGCCGGAGTAGCCGGATGTGCCGCTGCCGGCGACGGTGATGATGACGCCGTCGGAGCTGACGCGGCGGATGCGGTTGTTGGCGTTGTCGGCGATGTAGAGATTGCCGGCGGTGTCCGCCGCCAGGCCGCCGGGCCTGGCCAGCTGGGCGGCGGTGGCCGGTCCGCCGTCGCCGGAGTAGCCGGATGTGCCGCTGCCGGCGACGGTGGTGATGACGTCGTTGGTGCCGATGCGGCGGATGCGGTGGTTGCCGGTGTCGGCGATGTAGAGGGTGCCGTCGGCGTCCACCAGCACGCTGGTCGGTTTCGCCAGTTGGGCCGCGGTGGCCGGTCCGCCGTCGCCGGAGTAGCCGGGTGTGCCGGTGCCGGCGACGGTGGTGACGGTTCCGACGACGTTGATGCGGCGGATGCGGTTGTTGTCGGTGTCGGCGATGTAGAGGTTGCCGGCCCGGTCCCGGGCCACGTCCGTGGGCGTTGCGAAGTGGGCCTGGGCGGCGGGCCCGTTGTCGCCGGAGAAGCCGTACGTGCCGGTGCCGGCGACGGTGGTGATGATGCCGTCGGCGCCGATGCGGCGGATGCGGTTGTTGCCGGTGTCGGTGAAGTAGACGGCACCGGTGTTGTCCACCAGCGGGTCGTCCGGCTTGCTCAGGTCGGCCGCGGTGGCCGGCCCGTTGTCGCCGGAGAAGCCGGCGACGCCGGTACCGGCCACCGTTATGATCGTTGCTGGTCGTGGTGGCTGGCTGGTCAGCAGAACGGCGACCACGCTGGCGACCACCGGGACGGCCGCGGCCACGGCGACGATCCGGCGACGCCGCCGGCGGCGCCGGGTGCCGTCCATCACCGCCGGCGGCGGGGCGGCCGGCACGGGCTCGAGCACACGCCGCGCGGTCACGTCGGCGTCCCAGTCGGCCTGCCGGCCGATCTCCTCCCCCCGGCCGGCCTGTCGGCCGACATCCAGATCCCGGGCGACCTGCCGGTTGATGTCGCGGCCGATGCCCACCGGCGCCGCCACCGGCGCCGGCAGCCGGCCCGAGGCCGGCGGACCGGCCGGTGGCCGAGGAGGCGTTGGTCGGCCCGGTGGTGTTGATTGGCCCGGTGGCGCGGCGGCGGCCCGGTTGCTGGCGAGCCCGGATGCCCCGCCCGCTCCGGCCGGGTATCGCGCGGCCTCCCGGACGTCGTCGGCGACGTGCAGGCCGATCTCGCAGCGGCTGGTCCAGCGTGGGCCGTACGCGAGGGCGGCGGCGCGGGCAAGATCGAGGGCGAAGGCCCGGGCGCTGGGATGCCGTAGCGCCGGATCACGCTCGAGAGCGCGCATGAGGGTCGCGGCCACGGGCTCGGGGACGCCGGCGGGCGGCGGTGTGGGACGGTCGGCCTTCTGACGGATCAGCGCCAGCAGGGACAGGTCCGGACCGAACGGCGGGGCGCCGGCGAGCATCTCGTAGAGAATGATCCCGAGCGCGTACAGGTCGGTGGCCGGGCTCAGGCGTCCGCCGCCCAGCTGTTCGGGCGCCATGTATCTCGGCGTACCGACGATCGTGTTGGTGGCGACCGTTGTGGCATCGAAGATCTTCGCGATGCTGAAGTCGGTGACCTTCAGCAGGCCGTTGCCCGAGAACAGCACGTTGTCGGGCTTGATGTCGCGGTGCAGCACGCTCCTGGCGTGGGCGCACTCCAGCGCCTCGGCGATGGCCAACCCCACCGCGCAGGCGTCCTCGGCGGACAGCGTGCGGCGCCGGCGGGCCAGCGTCCCCCCGGCGAGCAGTTCCATGATGAGCAGGCACAGGCCGTCTCGCTCGACATAGTCGTAGATCCGGACGATGTGCGGGTGGTCGAGCCCGGCCAGCAGCCGTGCCTCGGTGGCGAAGGTGGTGGGTAGGTCGGGGTCCGCCGTCGCGGGCAGGATCTTGATGGCCACGTCCCGGCCGAGGCCCTGGTGGTGCCCGGCGAGGACCAGACCGTGCCCGCCGCTGCCGAGTTCCGCGCCCAACGTGTAGGTGGGCAGCGCCGCGGCCACCCGAGAAAGATCAACTAATGGCACGGGCCCGCCCTGCCGTCGCTGGCCGTCAGCCCGGCGATCCCGGTGGCGAGTACCCGGCAGCCCAACGCCGCCGCGGCTCCCAGGAACGCGAGCGCGGGCAGGACGTAACGGTGGTCGAAGCCGGCCGTCGCCGGCGGTACGAGCAGCAGCGTCACCGCGAAGGCTGCGGTCAGGACCAGCGGTGCGCGCAGGCGCGGACGATACCGGCCCGCCAATCCGGCGCCCAGGACGGCGCCCAGCAGCAGCAGGCCCAGCGCCGGCCCGGGGACGGCCACCCGAAGCTGGTAGCCCTCCAGCCAGCTGGCGAACGGCTGGCGCAGACGGTGCGCGCCGTCGCCGTGTTCGTAGGCGCGGACGTCCTCGGAAGCGCTGCCACCGGGAATGTACGTCCGGTCGGGGACCGGGTCGGGTGGGACGTGGAACAGGAAGGGACGCACCATGCCTGCATTGGGGTAGTCGGTCAGCCGCGGCCCGAACGTCCGGGAGAAATCCTTTATCACGATACCGGCGTAGTCCAGCGGCTGGGTCACGATGGCCCGGCGGGCGAACCTGCCGGCCAGCAATTCCTTCGCCGGGCTGAAAACCTGGCCCGCCGGGCTGAGAACCTCGCCGGCCGGGCTGAGAACCTCGCCGGGAACGCCGTCCAACGGTGTGCCGGCGTGCCAGATGTAGTTCGACGGTGGCTGGCGCGCCTCAGGCGGTTCCCGCGGGCAGAGGACCGCCAGGTCGGCCGGCGGGTGCGTGCGGGCACAGTCCACGAACGACGTCGTCCGGGAATAGAGGAAGACCCCGTCGCTGCCGACGATGCCGGCCCGCCCGTGCACCGCCTGGAACCAGGCGCCGTAGCAGCCCAGTGGGATCAGCAGCGCCAGGCAGAAGGCGAGCAGCGGCCGCCAGCCCGGGCGGCGGGCCAGCAGCCAGCCGCCCGCCACCACCGCCAGCGGCAGGCCGACCGTGCGGGTCAGGGATGCCCCCGCCAGCAGCCCGCCCGCGACCAGGGCGGCGACCGTGGTCGGCCGACGCCACCACAGCAGGGCCACCACAGCCGCCACCGCCAGGACGGTGAACAGCGTCTCGGCCATCACCATGTGCTCGATCTGGATCTGGTATCCGTCGAAGAGCTGCGGGCCGGTGGCGAGGGCGGCCAGCCAGCCGGGTGTCCGGTGCCGGCGCAGCAGCATGTAGATCATGACGGCGACGGCCAGGCCCAGCAGGTGCTGGACGACGACGACGAGCCGGAAGCTGTGGAACGGTTCCAGCAGCATCAGGAAGAAGCTGTAGCCCGACGGCCGCACCACGTACGGCTCCGGCCGCAGCGCCACCCCGAGGTATTCGAAGCTGTCGTTGAACCACAGGGCGGGTGCGTAGCCGACGACCGCCGCCAGCCGGACGACGACGGCCGCCGCCAGCATCGCGGTGAACACCGGATGCCGGCCGGCCAGCCGGGCCTGCCGGCGGGCCCGCCCGCGGCACCAGGCGCTGCCGGCGGCGTACCAGCGGGCGGACGGTTCGGCGGCGGTATCGGCGGCATCGGCCGCCGGTACCTCACGGAACGCGAACCGCGTCCGGGTCGGGAGCCGTGCGCTTCGCCGCGCCCGGGCGGGTTCCCGGCGGCGCACCGGAGACGTCACCGCGTACTCGAGGGGAACGCCACCGCGCAGACGTCCCGGAGACCCTAGAACCAGCCGCGGCGGGCGCCGAGATGCTGGAGTTGCTCGTGCAGCAGGCCGGAGAGGTGATGCCGGTCGGTGTCGTGGTGGCCGACCCGCAGCCGGCTGAGCGCGTCCCCGCCGGCGCGCAGCAGCCCGCCGCGCCGGTCGGCCTCCAGCACCACGTCCACGCCCGCGGCGTCGACCAGGAAGGTCACTTCCAGTTCCTTGATGCGACGGGCGTACTCCCCGCCCGGGTGCAGCTCGATCTCCTGGTAGAAGGGCAGGTCGGAGCCGGCCAGCCGGCCTTTCTCCACGTCCGCGGAGTGGAACCGGAAGCCGAGGTCGCCGAGCGCGGCGAGGATCGCCTCCTGGACGGGCAGCGGGCGCACGCTCACCGGGTCGAGGTCGCCGGGGTCGATCGCGCCCGGAATGTCCACCGTGGTCTTCACGCCGATTTTCATACCGCGCAGGTGCCAGCCACCCACGTCGGTGATGGGGGTCTGCCAGGGAACCGGCAGCTCGAAGCGTCCGCTGGTCTCCTGGTTGGCGGCGATGGTGAACTTCCCGCCGATGCTGCGGGTGCCGAAGCTGACGTTCTCGTACCAGGTGGAGTCGTCGGTCTCGACCTCGACGGTGGCCTCGAGCGCGACCCGTATCTCGTTGACCTCCTGGTCGACCTTGCCGCCCTTGATGGTCACGGTCCCGGTGACCAGACCGCCGGGCAGGACCTCGGGGCGGTCCAGGACCGTTTCGACGTCGGCGTTGCCTACCCCGAGCCGCGCCATCATCCGCTTCATGCCCACGTGCCCGGCTCACCCCTCATATCGGTTATGCCTGTCATACATGCCTTGTCATGTCTGCCGTGCCTGTAGCTACGTGTGCCGTGTCCGTGATGCCCGTCGTCGCGGCGCCGGCGCCGCGCGTCCCGACCGATACCGGACATCGTCGCCGGGCGCTCCTACGCTCTCACACGAGGATTGGCGCGACCCGCGACCGTCCCGCGTCATACAGCCTTACCCCAACATGGCGGACGGGTCGTAACCGCGGTTGGGGCGCACTGGCCGCCGCCGGCCGGGTACGGCAGTGTGGATGCCGTGGGACGGGTGACGGTACGTCGGCAGGTGCTGCGGATCCGCGCCGACGGCGGGCGGACGGCACGCCCCGACAGCATTGCCGGCGAGGAGCCGTTGGAACTGCGCGTGGCGGGACGGTCGTTCGTCGTCACCATGCGGACGCCCGGGCACGACGTCGACCTCGCCTTCGGCTTCCTCGTCGGCGAGGGGATCATCGGCGCCGGCTCGGACGTGCTGGGCATGCGCTACTGCGCCGGCACCGACGAGGCAGGCGGGCAGACCCACCACCAGACGTACAGCCAGACGTACAACGTCCAGACCTACAACCAGACCTACAACGTCCTGGACATCACCCTCGCCCCGACGGTTCCCCCGCCCGACGCCAGCCTGCAACGGGCCTTCTACACCAGCAGCTCCTGCGGGCTGTGCGGGAAGGCCAGCATCGAAGGGGTACGGCTGCGTGGCCGGTTCACCGTCGACGACGACCCGCTGGTGCTGCGCCCGCAGGTGGTACTGGCGCTGCCGGAGCGGCTGCGCGCCGCGCAGAAGGTCTTCGCCAGCACCGGTGGGCTGCACGCCGCCGGGATCGCCGACGCCGCCGGGAACCTGCTCGTGGTCCGGGAGGATGTCGGCCGGCACAACGCGGTGGACAAGGTTGTCGGCCATGCGGCGCGCGAGGGCGCGCTGCCGTTGCGCGGGCGGGTGCTGGTGGTCAGCGGCCGGGCGTCGTTCGAGCTGACCCAGAAGGCCCTGCTGGCCGGGATTCCGGCGCTGGTCGCGGTGTCGGCGCCGTCGTCGCTGGCTGTCGAGCTGGCCGTGGACGCCGGGATGACGCTGATCGGCTTCGTCCGCGGTGACTCCATGAACGTCTACACCGGGGCGCACCGCGTTGGCGTTGTCCCCGTTGTCCCCGCTGTCCAGCCCGGTCCGTTGCCGTAGCACGAGCCGCGATGAGAACCAGGCTGTGACGAGAACCAGCCGTGACGGAAACTGACTGTATTGCCGATATCGCAATCTACTCATTTTGTGGCGTACTGAGACCGACTGGATCGATTTGTGGAGGTGACCCGGTCCATGCGCACTTGTCGGACATAACCCTGCATCCAGGCGATACGATGCCCTCTTGTGACCTGCATCGTCGGTCTTGAGCATGACGGCAGGGTGATCATCGGTGGTGACAGTGCCGGAGTGGCCGGCTACTCCATCACCGTCCGCGCTGACACCAAGGTGTTCCGTAACGGCGAGTTCATCATGGGTTTCACGTCGTCGTTCCGGATGGGGCAGCTCCTGAGGTACAGCCTGATCCCACCCGCCCCCCAGACATGGGACGTCGACCGGTTCATGGCCACCGACTTCATCTCCGCGGTGCGTGACTGTCTGCGCGAGGGCGGCTACACGCGCACCGAGTCGGGATCCGAGGCCGGCGGGGTGTTCCTGGCCGGTATCCGTGGCCGGCTGTACCGCATCGACTCCGACTTCCAGATCGGACGCAGCATCGACCTGTACGACGCGGTCGGTTGCGGTGAGGAGTTCGCCCTGGGCTCCCTGCACGGCAGCGGCCATCTCAGCCCGGAGGATCGCGTACAACTCGCGCTGGAAGCTGCCGCGCACCACTCCTCGGCGGTATGCCCGCCGTTCCACGTCGTGTCCGCCCCGGGCCCCGACTGACCACGGCGCCAGCCGACCAAGCCAACCAACCAGGCCAGCCGACCAGGCCAGCCGCCCGGTCGGGGCCACGCCCGGCCAGCAGGATCCCGGCTGGCGGAGACCGCGTCCGGCCGGGATCCCGACCGGCCACGCGCTGCGGCTGCCGGGGCTGCCGCGTCCGTCCCAGCCGAGGCGACCGGGACGGACGCGACGCGGTAGCGGCGCCGGCCGGTCAGCGCCGGCGCAGCCCGCTGCGCAGGATGGCGGTGACCCGGGCCCGCCCACCACCGGTCGGTGTGAACGCGTCGGAGGCGTTCTTCAGCGCGCCGTACTCCTCATCGGTCAGCTCGATGTCGGCGGCGGCGACGTTGCTCTCCAGTTGGGCGACGCTGGAGGCCCCGGGGATCGCCACCACGTTCGGATGCCGGATCACCCAGGCCAGCGCGATCTGCGCCGGGCTCGCGTCGTGCGCCGAGGCGACGTCACGCAGGACGTTGAGCACCGGCCGGGCCGCGTCCAGGTTCTCCGGCAGGAACAGCGGATGCGACGTACGCGCCAACGACGTCGGGCGGCGTTCCCGGGTGTAGCGGCCGGAGAGCACGCCCATCGCGAGCGGGCTGTAGGCGATGATCAGCCGGTCGTTCTTCACCGCGTGGGGCACCAGCTCCCGCTCGGGCTGCGGGTGCAGCAGGCTGAACTGCACCTGGTTGGACAGCACCGGGGCACCGAGCGCTTCCTCGGCCGCCTGCCAGCGCTCCAGCGGGTAGTTGCTGACGCCGACCGCGTCGACGAGACCGACCCGTTGCAGCGCCGCCATGCCGCGCATGGCGCTGGTGTCGCGCAGCACGGGGTGGGGCTGGTGTATCTGGTAGAGATCGATCTGCCGGACGCCGAGCCGGTTGGCGCTGGCCACCGCGCGCTGCTCGACGACCGGCGCGACCGGTACCGCCGGGAACAGCTTCGTGGCGATGAAGGACGTCTCGAGCGCGCCGGCGTCCTTCAGCGCGGAGCCGAGAATCCGCTCGCTGCGCCCGAAGCCGTACAGCTCGGCCGTGTCGAAGAGAGTCACCCCGAGCTCGAGCGCACGCCGGACGATCGCCGGTGCCTCGCTGCCGGCGTAGGCCGCGCCGTAGCCCCACTCCCGGGAACCGAACTGCCAGGTCCCCAGCCCGATCACGGAGATCTTCTTCTTTGTCGTTACTCCGTCGACATACCGCATGACTCCAGTGAACGCCGTCGGGCGTCAGTCCGCGACCTGGTCACGCCGGCAGCCACCCCGGTGGCGCTGGGCAGGGCCGCTTGCCGTCCGGATGGTCGTGGGACGCGCACGCCGACGGTGCCCGTGGCGTCGGCCAGGTGCCCGAAGCGCAGGTCGGCGGCTCGCGGTGTCCGCCGGCTGACAGAGCCCGGACCGCCGTGGGCCATCGAAGAGATCCTGGCCGGGCTGCTAGTTTTCTAGACGCCTCCGGCGAAGCGAGCACCCGGGCAGTCCGGTTTCGTGCGGGTCCGCGCCCGTCCCGGGCGCCCGGTGTCGGGGCAGACCGACGTGACGGGTCAACGCTGAAGGGGAGCGCGGTGGTCCAACAGTTCAACCGAGGACAGAAGAGCCAGCTGTCCGCGGTCACCCCGGGCACCGACCTCTACGTCGGGATCGCGCTGACCGCGCCCGGTATCGCCTGGGACGTCTCCTGCTTCGGCCTGGACGCGAACGACCGGCTCTCCGACGAGAACTACTTCGTCTTCTTCAACCAGCCGGCCTCCCCGGAGGGGTCGATCCAGCTTCTGGGCGAGCAGGCCGGTGACACCCAGTCGTTCCGGGTGACGCTGGACAAGGTGCCGGCGAGCATCCACAAGCTGTCGTTCTGTGCGGCGATCGACGGTGCGGGCTCGGCGTCCCAGCTTTCCGCCGGCTACCTCCGGATCGTCGTCGGCGGTGCCGAGGTCCTGCGCTATGCCTTCACCGGAGCGGACTTCACCAGTGAGCGCGCCATCATCATCGGCGATCTGTACCGGAAGGGTGTCTGGCGGGTCGCCGCGGTCGGGCAGGGCTTCGCCGGCGGGCTCGCCGAGCTGATCAGCTCCTTCGGCGGCGAGGTGGAGGACACGCCGTCACCGCCGCCGGCCGCGCCGGCCGCGCCCAGCGGGTTCGGCCCGCCGGCCGGTGCCACCCGCACCCAGGC
>NZ_CAAAFS010000243.1:0-2014 GCF_900634755.1 Protofrankia symbiont of Coriaria myrtifolia | reverse complement strand
CCGGCGGCGGCCGGGCCGGGTTACGGGCAGCCGGCACCGGGCCACGCCCAGCCCGCCGCCGGGTACGGCCCGCCCGGGGGCGCCGGCGGCGTCCCGCCCCAGCAGGTGCCCGGATACGGCCAGCCGGCACCCGGTGGGTTCGGGCCGACCGAGGTTCTGCCGTCCCAGATCCAGCCGGTGGCGCCGGGCGCGATGAACAGCCTGAACCCCTATCGGGAGGTCCCCGCGGCCGGCCGCTGGACGCAGCAGAACGGCAAGCTGGTCCGGGCCACCCTCGGTCAGGGGCCGGAGGTCCTCGCCCTGCGCGGGTCGATGGTCGCCTACCAGGGCGACATCGACTTCGACTACAAAAGCTCCGGCCTACGCGGGCTGATAGAGAACAAGCTCACCGGCCAGGGCCTGAAACTCATGACCTGCAAGGGCCGCGGCGAGGTCTTTCTCGCCCAGGACGCCAGCGACCTGCACATCGTCGAGCTCAACGGCCAGTCGCTGTGCATCAACGCGAGGAACATCCTGGCGTTCGACAGCTCCCTGCGCACCGAGGTCAGACGTATCGAGAGTCCCGGTATCCCCGGCGGTGGCTTCTTCCACTTCGAGGTGTCCGGGCAAGGGACGATCGTGGTGATGACCAAGGGGACGCCGATGACGCTGAACGTCGCCGGGCCGACGTTCGCCGACATGAACGCCCTGGTCGCCTGGACGTCCGGGATGCGGGTGAGCGTGTCGACCCAGGTGCGTATCTCCCGGCAGATCTACTCCGGCAGCAGCGGCGAGTCCCTGGCCCTGCAGTTCATGGGTTTCCAGGGCCATTTCGTGGTCGTCCAGCCGTACGAGGTCTAGGGGCATGCCCGACGGATACCGGTTGACGCGGTCGGCCGTCCGCCGGCGGCCGGGTGGCCGGGTGGCCGGAGAACACGCGGCGATATTTTCGCCATCGCAGCCCTGGTTTCTTCGCCCGGCCTCGGAAATTCTCGGACGGTCTGGTGGAAAAGCGTACGATGATTTTTTTCGGCAGGTACCCGGAGGCTTGCGGACAGCGGGAGGGAGGCAGCCGTGTACGGAACGTTGATGGATCATTTCGGGCAGACGCAGATCATGGACCGGATGAGCAGGCACGGTTCCAAGATCGTTAAAGTGGTCATGCAGCCCGGGCAGGACCTGTTCGCCCGGACCGGATCCATGATCGCCTATGAGGGTCTGGTCGACTTCAACCCGCAGCCCCCACAGCTTGGCCGGATCGCCTCCTCGTGGGCGACCGGCGAGGGCGTACCGCTGATGACCGCGGTCGGCCAGGGCCTGCTCTACCTGGCCGACTACGGCAAGGAGGTCATCGTCGCCCAACTGGCCGGCGAGGGCCTGTCCGTCAACGGCAAGAACATCCTCGCCTTCGACGCCAGTCTGCAGTGGGGGATCGAACGTGTCCGCGGCGTCAGCATGCTCTCCGGCATGGGCATGTTCAACGTGGTCATCCGCGGTCACGGCTGGGTCGCGATGACCGCGAAGGGCAGTCCGGTCGTGCTGGACACCCGGGAGGCGCAGACGTTCGTCGACACCGACGCGCTCGTCGCCTTCACCGACGGCCTGCAGGTCCAGCCGCGGCGGACCGTCCGGCTCGGCGGACTGATCGGCCGTGGCTCCGGGGAGGCGTTCCAGCTCGGCTTCTCCGGCCAGGGTTTCGTCGTGGTCCAGCCGAGCGAGGACGAACGGCCGAACTTCTCGGTACGCGGCTGACCGGGGCGCGGCTGGTATGGCTGGTACGGGTGATGTGAGTGACGCGGGTGCCACGGCTGGCGCGGGCGGCACACGGGTCTGGTACGGGGATCGTGTGTGACGTGCCGGCCGCACGCGACACGGGTTGCCGGTGACGCGGCGTCCGGCCCACTGCGCGGCACGCATGGGTGAGAGGATTCGATGATGAGCCACGGTGGATTCGGCGGTCCGCCCGCGGGTGGCTACCCCGGCGGCGCAGCTCCCGGTGGATATCCGCCCCCGCCCGGCCAGCCAGGCGGCTACC
>NZ_CAAAFS010000242.1:0-3993 GCF_900634755.1 Protofrankia symbiont of Coriaria myrtifolia | reverse complement strand
TCCCGGCACCGCGCCACCCGCCCCGACCGTCTGGCCATCCGCTCCGGAGCCTTCCGCGGACGTGCCGCCCGCGACCACCGGTGAGGGGCCGGCCGCCGCCGGGACCACCGCCGGGACCACCGCCGGCGGCGGGTCGCGCTCCCTGCCGCCCGTGCCCAAGGTGCTCCCGCCCCGCGTCACCCGGCCGAAGGCGGTGGCCACGACCGGCGTCACGGCACAGCCGTCGCCGCCGCGAACCGGCCCGTCCGTTCAGCCGCCGTCCGTTCAGCCGCCGCCTGTTCACACCGAGCAGCCACCGCCACCGCCGCCGGTCACGCCGACGCCGTCGACCAGTGTGCCGGTGCCCACCCAGGCGGTCGGCCCCTGACAGGGAGCCTGAGCAGAGACGTTGCAGCAGGTAGGGGCGCTGCGGCAGGTACGGTGGCCGGACAGGTGGCAGCGCCGCCCAGGTGACCGGTGGCCGTTTCGCCCAGGAGCGACCGGTACGCGTCCTCATGGTCGTCGGACCTGCCGGACCCGCCGGAGCGGGACGGCCGGCGAGTCGACAGCGGCGCGGCCGTGCTGCGTTCATGCCGCTGTTCACGCTGCCGGAGGTCACAGATGCCGCAAGGACAGGACGCACGGTGACCAGTGTCGGAACGGCGTCCTCGGCGCTGTCGGTGCGCTGCTCCGAGTGGACGTGGGAGCAGGGCGTCGACCCGATCGGCTCCGCCCTGGTGTGCGACACCTTCGTGCTCGTCGAGACGCCGCCACCATGGCCACGGGACGTCGGCGACATACCGACCTTCGCCGACGTCATGCGCGGCCTGCCACGCGGGGTTCGGCTGCTCGCCGTCGCGCCGGCCGACGACCCCGCCACGGTCGCCGACAGCCAGGCCGCGACCACGGTGGAAGCGGACGCCAGTATCGATCATGAAGGAGGACGGCCCGACGTCCGGGTCACGCTCTGGCGCCGCCGGAACTCCAACGGTTTCCAGGGCAGCGACCACATCGTCCCCCGGGATCGTCTCACCGAGGGGATCCTCGGCCTCCTCGACCGTGATCTCAGCTCCGACCTCGCCGGTGGCACCGGTGCGTGGGCGACGGCCCGGCCCGCTCCCGTCGAGGTCCTGCTGTGCGGCCATGGCCAGCGGGACCGCTGCTGCGGCCGGATCGGCACCCGTCTGCAGCTCGACGTGGCGTCGGCCTGGCCCGGCGTGCGGGTCCGGCGGTGCAGCCACACCGGCGGACACCGGTTCGCCCCGACCGGTTTCACCTTCCCGGACGGACGGGCCTGGGGCTTCCTCGACGCCCCGGCCCTCGACGGGATCGTACGGCGCGCCAGCACCCCCGCCGAACTGCGCGGACGGTACCGGGGGAGCACCGCGCTCGACCAGTGGGGGCAGGTGGCCGAGCGGGAGCTGTTCGAGCGTTTCGGCTGGGGCTGGCTCGACCACGAGCTCACCGCCTCCCGTACCGAGGTCGCCGCCGACAGGCCGACTGGCAACGGTGGAGCTGGCCTGGCAGGGACCGACCGGCGCCGCAACAGCCACCGCGTCCGTCGCGGTGGTCCGAAACGTCCCCGTCCCGCTCTGCGGCGAAGCCCTGGACCACGCCGAAAAAACCAGTCCCGAACTGTCTCTGCGCTCAATCGAGATCCGACGGACCCGCGGAACTCAGGGTATTTCGTCGGCATCCGCCCGATCTTTTCCACCAGCGGGAAATTCGGCACCGTGAGCTTCCCGCCAGCGCCGTGGGTGGTCAGACAGAAATACGTTGCCTTCCACCGCCAGCCCGAACATGAGGGTGTGCCCGAACCGGGGAGTGTTTCCACCGACAGACGCTCGATCGCCGTCGCGGGTGTGCCAGACATAACTGAGCAGGCCGAGGCCCACGGCGGTGATGTAGGTTCGTGCCTCCACCAGTTCGAGGGGTGTGACTCCGGCATGGAACAACCTGCCGGCGACGCTGGCTCCGAACGCCCACAGAACGGTCGCCACGGTGACGGCGAGAAATCCGACCCTGGAGTGAAGAAGGTCGCCGCGTGGTGCATCACCGTCACGCGGCGAGCGTCGGATCAGACGTACCAGCGCAGCAGGACGCTTCCCCACGTCATGTCTCCTCTGAATCCACTGTCGATTGGCCGGGATCGGGCCGCGCGTCGGCGGGCTGTTCGGGTTCGCGTTGGCTGGCCGGCACACGAGCCTTCTGCAGGGCTGATCGTCAGCCGCTCGGCTGAAGTGCGGCGCGTAGGATCGGCGCGATGCCGATGTTGCTGGTTGTCCACCACACGCCGTCGCCGACGATGCAGGCGATGCTGGAGGCCGTGCTCGCCGGGGCGCGCGACGACGCGATTGAGGGCGTGGACGTGGTGGTCCGCCCCGCGCTTGTCGCCACGGCCGTCGACGTGCTGGCCGCCGACGGCTACCTACTCGGCACGCCGGTGAACATCGGCTACATGTCCGGTGCCCTCAAACACTTCTTCGATCAAGCCTATTACCCCTGTTTGGACGTCACCGTCGGCCGCCCTTACGCGCTGTACGTGCATGGCAACAACGACACGATGGGTGCGGTGCGGGCGGTGGAGTCGATCGCTACCGGCCTGCGCTGGCGGCGGTTGCGCGAGCCGGTGACGGTGATCGGTACCCCGGACGCGAAGGACCGGGAGGCATGCTGGGAGCTGGGCGCCAGCACGGCGGCGAGCCTGATGCCGTAGCGCTCGGGTCTGGTTGGGCACCGAGGATGCATTCATGCGCCATGCATGAACGCGTGGTAGCGTGGACGTATGAGCGAGTCCGCCGACGTGGGCATCATCCAGGTGCGCGATGTCGATCCGACGACGCTCGCGGTCCTCCGCGAACGCGCTAGATCGCTCGGCCAGTCACTGTCCGGGTACTTGCGGGACCTGATGGATGCCGACGCGGCCACGGAGACCAACGCCGAGGTCATCGCCCGCATCGCCCGCGACAGGGAACCGGTGGAGCTCACCATGGACGACATCCTCGCGGCGCGCGACGAGGGACGGCGTTGACCCTCACGTACGTGGTTGACTGCTCGCTCGTCATTGATGTGCTGTCCGTCCGCAATGGCGACGAGGTGCTCCGGCAGCGCCTGTCCGCCCCGCGCACGCTGCACGCCCCGCACCATCTCGACGTCGAGGTCGCGTCAACAGTCCGCGGGCTTGCCGCCGGAAAGAAGATCACTGACCATCGCGGCGAGCAGATGCTGGCTGACTACGCGCGCCTGCGGATCACCCGTCATCCGGTCTGGCCCTACCACCCCCGGCTGTGGGAGCTGCGGCACAACCTCGGCGCCTACGACGCCGCCTACATCGCGCTCGCCGAAGCACTCGGCTGCGAACTGCTCACAGGCGACACCAAGATCAAAAATGCTGCCGGACACCGCGCGACGGTCATCGTCACCCGGTAGCAGAAGCGGGCACGCTTCCCTGGGGATGACCAATGGACCCGGCACCCTTGGAGCGACGGTCGCGGCCAGCCTGATGCCCGCGTGATCCGGACGAGTCAGGCAGATCATGTGGGAAGGCCGGCGGTTCGCCCGCGCGAGACGACGTGCCGGACGTCGGTGATCACCGACGTTGGCGTCGATATCGGCGAGGAATCCGACGAATGGACGTGCGGTGCGTTGTTCTTGACATCGGGGGTGTGCTGGAAGTGACGCCGCCGACCGAATGGGTGCGGCGATGGGAACGGGAAGCGGGGCTGGCGGCGGGCACTGTCTTCGAGCAGCTGCATGACGTCTTCCTCGCGGGCTCGGTGGGAACGATGTCAGAGGCCGAGGTGATCGCCGCTGTTCGCGTCCGGTTGAGTCTCTCCGAGGACCAGATGACCAGCTTCTGGGCACTCATGTGGGAGGAATATCTGGGGACGTTGAACGTCGAACTTTTCGAATGGTTCCGGGGGCTCCGGTCACGATTTCGTACGGGAATCCTCAGTAACAGTTTCGTCGGTGCGCGCGAGCGTGAGCAGGAACGCTATGGCTCAATGGCGCTTA
>NZ_CAAAFS010000241.1:0-21844 GCF_900634755.1 Protofrankia symbiont of Coriaria myrtifolia | reverse complement strand
CTTCGCGGACGTTACCGACGTGATCGTGTACTCCCACGAGGTCGGGTTGGCCAAGCCGGATCCGCGAGTGTATGCGTTGACCTGCGAGCGGCTGGGAGTCAATCCAGGAGACGTTGTTTTTCTCGATGACACACCCGCGGCCGTCGAGGGCGCCCGCGCGGCCGGTTGGCAGGCCGTCCTCTTCGGCGCCACCGCGCAGGCGATCGCGGATGTCGAGGCATGCCTGGCGAGCTGACTGTCCGGCCCAGGCCGTTTGCTCCAGGTAGTGCGTGGGTGCAGTTCGTCGCCTGGCACGCGACGGGCGTGTCGCGCCCGCTGACCCGAGACCTCTGCGCGGGCCGGCGACGCGGGCGGAGGCCGGGTGCCGCGTGGCTGTTGTGTCTGGGATGATCGGGGCATGGACAAGACGCTCGTTACCAGCGCGACGGGCGACGCTGTCGCCGTGCTGCGTCAGGCGGGCGCCCAGTTCGCCTATCTGCACGGTAGCCGCGCCGTCGGGGGTCAGCGGGCGGACTCGGACATCGATATCGCCGCCTTCTTCGGCGGTCCGCGGCCTCCAGGCTCCTTCGACATACTCCTGCCGCCCGGCGTCGACCTCCTCGTCCTTGACAGCGTGCCGCTTGAGCTCGCGGGCAGGATCGCGGCCGGCGGGCGGCTGCTCTTCGAGGACGACCGGGGCGCGCGGGTGCGCTGGGAGGCGATGACCAGAAAGATCTACTTCGACGAACTTCCGCGGAGCACTCGGGCGCACCGCGAGTTCGCCGCGGCTGTTCTGGACCGGAACGCGTGGCCGGTGGTCGACGAAGTCCGGGTGCTACGCCTCCTCCGCGCGATCACCGACGATCTGTCTGTGCTCCGCCACGAGTCGGGCGCCGGCGACGAGCGCCGTGCGGACCCGATCTGGCTGCGCGGGGTGAAGTCACCTTCGTGACGGCGATCGAGGCCTGTGTCGACGTCGCGCAGCACATCTGCGCGACGCAGGGCTGGGGACCGCCGGCGGACAACGGTGACGCGATCATCGTCTCCTCGACGACCATGGAGCGCTGGCCGCAACGCTCGCGCTGACGCTCGGCAAGGCCGTCGCTTCCGAAATGTCCTCGTCCGCGACTACATCGCGGTCAACGATGAGATCGTCGTTGCTCGCCTGAATGCCCTCGACGACCTTGACGAATTCGTCCGGCAGATAGCGGCGTACGTGTCTGCCGCGGGGGCGTAGCCGGAGGCCCGCGCGTAATCGCGCGCGACCTGGACGATGGCCACGCGGCCCGTGACGGCGAGCCTCGTACGACACGTGGCGTGACTGTATGACGCATGCGACTTTCTGTGTGCTCTGCGACCAGATCTACTACCCTTGCCTCGAGGCGACCATCGGTCGGCCATACGTGCTCTACGTCCATGGGAGCAGCGACACGACCGGCGCGGTCCGCGTCGAGACGATCACGACGGGTCTGAAATGGAAGCGTCTGCGCGACCCGCTCACCGTCCTCGGCGAGGTGGACGCGACCGCCCGTGACGCCTGCTGGGAGCTTGGGGCGACTGTCGCTGCCAGCCTGATGCCCGACTGACCTGGCCTCAGCATCTGATCGACAAGGGGCGCGCGGATGTCCCGCTCGCGGCCTGACAGACGATCGCTCAGGGCACGCCCCCGTCGTGCGCGACCGTTATAGGCCGAGCTCGTCGGTTGTCAGTCCGATCTCGTTCAGGATGCCCCGCAAGGTGCCCTTGGCCAGGTCGCGGGCGCCGTGCACCGGGACCGTCGTTCCACGCCCGTCGGGGTGACGCGTGATGTGGTGGCTGCCGTTGACCCGAGCCACCTTGAAGCCGTGGAGCTCAAGCGCTCGGACGACGCGGATGCCTCGAACGGATGGAACCGAAGGCATCAGGCCGCCACAGCCCTCCCCGTCAGTCTCGGGTGAGACACCCTCGCGGTCGCCCTCCTCGCCGTGGGAGGTGTGATTGCTTCGGCGCGGTGGCCCTTCCCGCCGATGGGGAAGGGTCCGTCCCGCCGGGTGGTCAGGAATGGCTGAAAGTCCGGCGGTAGTCGCTGGGCGACACCCCGCGGCGACCGACGAACTGTTCACGGAGGACGGCTGCATTACGGTAGCCGACCCGCGTCGCGATCTGTTCGATGGACAGGTTGGTTGTCTCCAGCAGTTCCTCGGCGAGTGACAGGCGCTGGGCCCGCATCCACGCGTGCGGGGATGTCCCAGTGGCGGACCTGAAGTGGCGGGCGAAGGAACGGCGGCTCATCAGCGCCCGCGCGGCCAGCATGTCGATGGTGACGTGGTGATCCAGATGTTCCCGTGCCCAGGCGATGACGGTGGCCAGCCGTTGGTCCTCGCTGTCCGAGGGCACCGGTGCACTCACGTACTGGGCCTGACCCCCGTCGCGGTGCGGCGGGATCACCAGGCCCCGTGCGATCGTGTTCGCCAGTCCAGCGCCGTACTCGCGGCGGATCAGGTGGAGGCACATGTCCATGCCGGCCGCTGCTCCCGCTCCGGTGATGATCGATCCCTCGTCGATGTAGAGGGCTTCCGGCCGAACGGTCACCTCGGGATGGCGGGTGGTGAGCTCGTCGGCGAACAGCCAGTGGGTCGTGACCGTGCGGCCGCCCAGCAGACCGGCCGCCGCCAGCGTGAAGGTGCCGACGCAGTGGGCGGCGATGGTCGTGCCCCGGTCGTGGGCGGCGCGCAGCACCGGTAGAACGGGGTGCGAGGGCTCGACGTGATAGTCGACGGCTGGCAGGACGATGATCAGATCGGCTGTTGCCAGCAGTCCGAGGTCGTGCTCCACCGTCAGCGGCAGGCCGAGGTCGGTCTGGACGGGGCCGGCTCGCCGTGCGCAGATGGCCAAGTCGAAGCCAGGCAGGCCGGGCCGGGGTCCGAAGATCGAGCTGACGATCCCGAGGGCAAGTGCGGTGGTTCCCGGCGGGGCGTAAGCGACGACGCGGTGGAAGGCCATGCGATCGATCGTGCCAGCGATGTTGGCACGAATCCTGCGGAAGGTGGCATGCGGGCCAGCGGATGGCCCGGCTCCAACGCGGGAGGCTTGCCCTGTGCGTGACGACGACGAGACGACGAACCGGTACCGGACGCTGGACGGGACTCCGACCGAGGGCATCCCAGCCGATCGGGCGAGCATGGTGATCCTGGTTGCGGGCGCCACCGGCAAGCAAGGCGGAGCCGCCGCCGCGCGGCTGCTCGCCGACGGTTGGCGGGTACGGGCGCTGACCCGTGACCCGACGAGGGGAGCCGCGCGCCGGCTCGCCGCGATGGGTGCGCAGGTCGTCATCGGTGACCTGGACGACCGTGAGTCGTTGGTCGCGGCCACCGAAGGTGCTCACGGAGTGTTCAGTGTCCAGCAGGGTGCTCTGGGCATGCCGCCGGTGCCCTTCGACGACGAGGTCAGGCGGGGCAGGAACCTGGCCGACGCGGCTGCGGCAGCCCGGGTGCGGCACCTGGTCTACGCTTCAATAGCCGGGGTGGAGCGCGGTGGCGGGGGCCGTGCCTTCGCGAGTAAGCGGGCGGTCGAGGAGCATATCAACCGCATCGGTATTCCGGCGACGGTCCTGCGCCCGGTCTCGTTCATGGAGAACTACGCCGACCCCGCATTCGGGGTGCAGACCGGAAATCTGGCCACGCCGTTCGCACCGGATGTTCCCGAACAGCTTGTGGCTGTCGACGATATTGGAATTTTCGTCGCGCTCGCCTTCGCCGACCCGGCAGCATATCTGGGACGGTCCGTGGCGATAGCGGGCGACACCCTTCGGCCGGCGCAGACAGCGGAGGCGTTGAGTCGCGTTACCGGACGTACTATCAACTATGTGCAGGTTCCGATCGAAGCTGTCCGCGGGCAGAGTGATGACGTCGCGGACGTCGCGAGCTTCCTGAACGGTAACGGCGGTTACGGCGCCGACATCTCCGCCGCTCGTCTCCTGCATCCGAAGTTGATGAATTTCGAGACCTGGCTGTCTGGCCAGGGCGGGAGGAAACTCGCCGAGCTTTTCAAGGGCAACGGGTGACCCGCCTGTCGGCCGCGGTGGGCTGGACGCGGCGGCGCGGGCAGCATGCTGGAACTGGGCGCTATGGCGGCGGCCAGGCTACTCGACCGGGAGTCGTACTGAGAGCTGGGTGCAACCGCCACGGCCCGCTGATCGACACGTAGCGTAGTTCCTTGACGTACGTGAGTTTCGGGATGTTCTGCGACCAGATCTACTACCCTTGCCTCGAGGCGACCATCGGTCGGCCATACGTGCTCTACGTCCATGGGAGCAGCGACACGACCGGCGCGGTCCGCGTCGAGACGATCACGACGGGTCTGAAATGGAAGCGTCTGCGCGACCCGCTCACCGTCCTCGGCGAGGCTGACGCCGCCGCCCGCGAGGCCTGCTGGGAGCTCGGCGCCGGCACGGCCGCCAGCCCTGATGCCGGGGTGAACCGGCTGGCACGGCGGTGGGCCGGGTCAGCCGGTGCCCGAGGCCCGTGGGTCGGGGACGCCGACGGGGTCGGGCCACATCAGCAGCGTGGCGGCGGCCCGGGCGAGCGGGGCCAGCAGCGTGGCGGCGCGGTCGACGGTGGCCGGGCCGAGCGCGTCCCAGGCCGAGCTCGCGAGGTGGTCCGTCGTCGCCTCCAGGTCATGGGCGGCAGCCAGCGCCACCTCGGTCGGCGCCCCGGCGGTGTCGAGCCAGCCGCGAGCCCGCAGCCGGTCGGCCGCCGCGTCCCACTCGTCGTCGGTCCAGCCGCGGATCCGCTGGTAGAAGGCGCGGTCGCTGCCGCCCCTGCTGACCCGCCAGACGAGGCTCTCCGGGCCGTCGAGACCGGCGGTGACCAAGGCGGCGACGTGCCCGTCGCCGCGGTGCTCCCGCAGGACGGTGGCGGCCTGCCAGATGGTGCCGACGGGGTCGTCGGGCCAGGGCAGCGCGGCGTTCGCGGCGCCGAGCACCCGGCCGGCGACCGGCACATGCTCGGCCGCCGACCGCAGCAGCGTGGCCAGCTCCGTGAACCCGTCCGCGCCGACCCCGGCGACCAGCGGACCGAGCGCGGCGCGGGCGCCGTCGAGCCGGACGGCCAAGGCCCTCTCCGGGGAGATCCGGGTCCAGACATCCGGCAGCACTCTGGCCACCATGACGGGCGCGAATCCGAAGAAGGCCCCCACGACCGGCCCGGCCCCGACCGGCCCCAGCGGCGCCGCCCGGCCGGCGAAGTACCCGCGCCAGTAGCCCCGCAGCCCGGCATCCTCCCACGCCGCCAGGCTGGCCGGCGCGAAATAGGTGACGGCGTGCACCGGCTCGAACAGTCGCCACATCTTCTGCGCGCGGGAGGTGCCCTGAGCCGTGTTCACCTCGGCCATGCCCTCACCCAACTTCGCCGACCGACCAGAGTCAAGCGCCGCGGGTGACCGGCCACGGTCAGCGGACGCTCGTCCGTCACCGGACGCGGAGCGTCAAGGTCTGGAACCGGCCGAAGTCGGGGCCGACGGCGGTGAACGGCGTCCGCCGTTCGCGGCGCCCCGCCGAAGACCCTGGAGATCCCGGCCCTGTCCTCCGGTGCTCTCGACCCCAGGCTCGGGTGGAAGCGCCTGCGCGATCCGTTCACGTTCCTCGGTGAAGCTGACGGGCCTGACGGCGGTCGTAGCGCGGGCCGCGGCCGGATGTTCGGGAGCGCGCCGTAAGTCGCGATCGCGGCCGGGCTGCGACCACACGACGCCGCTCACTGGTCCTTACGGCTGCTCCCGCCAGGGATTCACGAGTGGAATCCCCATGGGATCGAAGTCCGATTCGTTACGGGTGACGAGCACGAGGCTGCGCACCTGGGCGGTGGCGGCAATCAGGGCGTCGTGCGCTGGGCGCCGATCGGGCACGTGAAGCCGCGCGGCAGCGTTGGCGACGTCCTGATCCACGTCGAGTACTCGGCCGACGTATGCGGGCAGCACGCTGTGGTCCAGCCATGTGTCCAGCACCGCCGCCTGTTTCGGGTCGTGCCGTCGCTTGGACTCGATGCCGGCCCGCAGTTCAAGCAACGTGATCACCGACAGGTACGTGTCCGACGGGGACAGCGCCCCTGCCCACGCGTTGAACCGGTCATCCCTGCGGGCGGCGGGCTTGCGTAGCTCGGACATGACGTTCGTGTCGAGCAGGAGCCTCACAGATCGACCTCGCGCAGCGAGTCCCGCGGGCGTACGGGCTCAAAGTCGGTCTCCTCGTCCAGGACGAACGCCTGCCCCAGGTTCGTCCCCGTGCCTGTGAGCCGCTGGTAGTCATCGAACGTCAGAAGAACATGCGAGGGGCGTCCGTGATCCGTGATGATCACCGGGCCGCGTGCCGCTGCGCGCTTGACCGCGCTCACGTCACGATTGAACTCTCGGGACGAGATCACGCTCACGCCGACCACCCCCACGATGTAGGTACATACCTACATTACGCGCCGCAAGGCGAGGTGTCCGCCGGTCAGATGGTCATGACGACGACGCTCGCCGATGCCGACGGCGGGACCGATGTCCTGATCGTCCACGAGGGGATTCCGGACGGTGTCCCCGCCGCCGACAACGAGACGGGTACGCGGATGGCACTGGCCGGCCTCGCCCAGCTCGTCGAGTCCCACCACGCCGGCGGCTGACAGACGACCGGGTCTCACCTGCCGAACGGCCGCGCGCGTACGAGGAGGTGGGCGGGCCTGTTCGGCAAGTAGCCGCGCGAACCCATGTAGGTCAGCAGGGGAGGGAGGCGTGCCGTTCCAGGAAGGCGGCGACGTCACGCTCCGACTCGATCGGCAGCGGATACACGAGGAGACGGTCTACCCCGAGGTCGGCGTACCGGCGAGCCGCGTCGGCGGTGACCTCGATCGGATCGAGCTGCATGTAGATGATTTCCAGGCGGCCGAGCCGGGCCGGTCGCTCGATCTCGGTCGCCGCCGCGGCGAGTCCGGACAGGTGGGTGGCGAGCTCGGCGGCCGTGCCGTTACCGAACCATCCGTGCCCGCGAGCGATCGCGCGTCGGTAAGCGGCTGGGCTGTGGCCGCCGATCACGACTCGCGGGCCGCCCGGGCGGACGGGGCGCGGGTGCGCGTCGACGTCCCCGAACGAGACGTACTGCCCGCCTGTAGGCGGGCAGGGGATCGAGCCAGAGCGAGGTCATCGCGTCCAGGTACTCGTCCGTTCGGCGACCGCGTCCGGCCATCGGCACCCCGACGGCGGTCATCTCCGGCTCCAGGTAGCCGGCGCCGACGCCGAGCAGCACCCGCCCTCCGCTCAGCACGTCCAGGCTCGCCACCTGCTTGGCCAGGACCAGCGGATTGCGCTGGGGAAGGATGACGATCCCGGTACCCAGCTCGAGCCGCCGGGTGACCGCGGCCACGTAGGTCAGGTGTACCAGGGGGTCGAGGATCGGGTCCGTCGCCTCCATCGGCGATGCCGGCACTCGAGGGCTGGGCAGGACGACGTGCTCACCAGCCCACCAGGAGCGGTACCCCAGCTCCTCGGCCAGCCGTGCCAGGCGGCCGGTCGCCTCCGGGCCGACCGTCGCCTTCGCGTTCAGACCGCTGACACCGAGTTCCACGCTCACGCTCCTCGAAAATCTCTGTCGGGACGTGACCTCGCCGGCCGTTCAGCCAGGCGCGAACCGGCCGGCTGGTCCGGGTCGTGGACGAGTGCCTGCATGGTGCCTTCCCCGGGACCGGGCGCCGGGCGGTCAGTGCCCCGCCAGACCACCGTGCCCGGCTGCGCCGCGGCGGTCCAGGACCGATTGTTATAGCCAATGGTTATGGATGTGCATGTGCGGGACCTCCGTTACTTCGTGGCGGTCGCCGAGGAACAGAGCTTCACCCGGGCGGCGACCCAGCGGCTGTTCATCTCGCAGCCGGCGTTGAGCAAGCAGATCCGCCAGCTGGAGCAGTCGTTGCTGGCGCCCGACAGTTCTGGGACCACGTCTCACGGGCTCCGGGGCAGCCGCCATCCGTTGGATCGAGCACGATTTTGCCGGGTAAGCACCATGGCCCGAAGTGGGACGGCTACTCGCGCACGATCCACTACGAGATCAGCGGAGCGGGCCGGATCGACTACCAGTACTGTTCGGCGACCACCGAAGGCGCAGACGGTGATGCGCACGCCGTCGTCAAGATCCTCACGATTGACCTGACGAGTCACTGACCATCCTGGGCTGGCAGGTAGGGCGGACGGGGGTCGGCTCACTTCTTGTTCGCCACATCCGTTCTCCTGCCCCTGTCCGCCAACCGGTCTCGCGGTAGGTCATGGCCACGCGGCGACCAGCGCGGTAGCCACCTGCCGGCTGTCGCCCCTGGCAGTTGCGTTCCCGATGCTACGAGGCGTGTAGCATCGTCGTATGTTGTTTCGAGTTCCGGCGATCGACCAGGCCGACGAGCGGGTGCTGGCCGAGCTCGAGCGGTTCCGCGGCGAGCTGCGCCACCAGGTCGCCGAGCCGCGCCGTTGGCTGGGGCAGCTGCGGCGCAGCCTGATCGCGGGTGCGATCCGGGGTTCGAACACGATCGAGGGCTACACCGTCGACATGGCGGACGCCGAGGCGGTGGCAGCTGGCGAGGAGATGCCGACGGCACGCGACGCGCAGACCCGTGCCGCGGTCACCGGCTACGCGGACGCGTTGACCTACGTGCTCCAGACCGCCCGGTTCGAGGTCTTCGCGTTCCACCCGATGCTGCTGTCAGCACTGCACTTCATGATGCTTCGTGGTGGCCTTGGCAGCTCGCCCGGCCGGTACAGAGCAGGGCCGATCTGGGTGTCCGGCGCGCCGGACAACCCGCCGGTCTACACCGGGCCGGATGCCGAGCGCGTGCCGGAGCTCATGGACGAGCTGTGCCAGCGGCTCCAGAGCGGGGACCGGGATGCCCCGGTCTTCGTCCGGGCCGCGATGGCACATCTGAACCTGGTCAGCATCCACCCATGGCGTGACGGCAACGGGCGGATGGCTCGCTGTCTGCACACACTGGTGCTCGCCCGGCAGCTGATCCTTGCGCCGGAGTTCTCCAGCATCGAGGAGTGGCTCGGATCGTCCCCCCACAACACCGCGATGTACTACGCGGCGCTTGGAGATGCGCAGGGCGGGAGCTTCCAGCCGGAGCGCGACGCGCACGGTTGGCTGCGCTTCTGCCTGCGTGCCCACCACCTGCAGGCCCAACTGGTCCAGCGCCGCCTCGACATCGCTGCCGAAATCTGGAAAGTGCTGGCCGACCAGGTAGCGGCCGCCGGGCTCGGCGAGCGCGCCGTCGCCGCCCTCTACGCGACGACCCGGCCGGAGGGCGCGCGCCGCGCCACCTACATACGCGACGAAGGGCTGACCCGCGACCAGGCCATCCGCGACCTGCAGGGCCTCAAGGCCGCCGGCCTGATCGAAGAGGCTGGCCACGGCCGCACCCAGCGCTACCTCGCAGCCGGCCCCGCCGCACAAGCCGAACGCTCCGTCCACGCCGCGATCATCGCCCAGCCGCTTCGCGACCCCTACGGCGTCGACTGATGATCCCCCGCCGGAGCCGGTCAGCAGGGCTTCGACCTGGCTCCAGATCGGGTCGAGCGGGGATGATGTGGAGTTGAACGCTTCCACCTCCTCGGCGAGCCGGCCCGGCGCTGTCTGGTAGGTCCAGTACAGGTTCGTGTGGGCGTCGTACGAAGAGTGAACATCTCGAGAGCGAGCGCACGGGAGCGTCCGTTGCCGCGGTGCTCAGCCTGGATGGGCTGGCGGTAGACGCCCACGGCGCGGCTGGCCAGACGGCGCCGACTCTCATAAGTATGGTTATGATAACTGTGCTCACGAGAACCGAAGGAGAGTGGCTGGTTGGTTACGCTGGAGCGACCGGTGGACATGTTCGACCGGGAGTTCGAGTGGGACGCGCTGACGCGGTTCGCGACGGACGACGCGGGCGGCGCGACGCTGGGGGTTGTGTCCGGCCGGCGTCGGCAGGGCAAGACGTTCCTGCTCCGCGCGCTGTGCGAGGCCACCGGTGGGTTCTTCTTCGGGGCGGACGAGGCCACGGACGGCGAGTCGTTGCGCCGGATCGGTAGTGCGTTGGCTGATCGGGTGAGCGCGCCTGCGCCTCTGATGTTCGATGACTGGTACCCCGTGTTCGACGCCCTGCTCGAACTGGGCCGCGAGCGCACCGTGCCGGTGGTGATCGACGAGTTCCCGTACCTTGTTCGGGCGAACCCGCGGCTGCCGTCGATCATCCAGAATGTGCTGGCGCCGCGGCGCTCGCAGCGCGACGAGAGCCGCACGCGCCTGTTGCTCTGTGGGTCCGCGATGTCGTTCATGGGCGGCCTGCTCGCGGGCGGCGCACCGCTGCGTGGCCGGGCCGGTCTCGAACTCGTCGTTGCGACGCTCGACCACCAGCTCGCGGCCCGGTTCTGGGGCGTCGACGACCCCGTGACCGCGCTGAAGCTCCACGCGATCGTCGGCGGCACCCCGGCCTACCGCCGCGAGTTCGCCCGCGACGACACTCCAGCCGGCCCCGACGACTTCGACGCCTGGGTAACTCGTACCGTGCTCTCGCCGACGAGCGCACTCTTCCGCGAGGGCCGCTACCTGCTCGCCGACGAGCCGGACCTGCGTGATACCGCGCTCTACCACTCGGTTCTCGCCGCGATCGCCGAGGGCAACGCGTCACGTGGCGGGATCGCGTCCTACCTCGGACGGAAGTCGGGGGACCTCGCCCATTCGCTCACCGTCCTGGCTGACTGTGGACTGATCACTCGGGAGCCGGATGCGTTCCGCGACAACCGTACGCAGTTCCGCATCGCCGAGCCGCTGGTGACCTTCTACCACGCCGTGATGCGTCCCATGTGGTCCGATCTTGAGCACGCACGTGGTACCCGCCGGCTCGCCCAACTCTGGAAGATCGGCCAGCGCCGTTTCGTCGGCAACGTCCTCGGGCCGCACTTCGAGCAGGTGTGCCGATCCTGGACCGCGCACCACGCCGCGCCGGAACGATTCGGCGGAGGTCTCGTCAGCCGGGTTGCCACGGGCGTCGTCAACGACCCGTCCGCCCGCACCAGCCATCAACTCGACGTCGTCGCCTTCAGCTATGACGGCGACCAAGAACGCCTCCTGATGATCGGTGAGGCCAAATGGGGCGACACCATGGGCCTCGCCCACCTGGAGCGGCTCAGGAGAATCCGGGAACTGCTCAGTGCCCAGGACCGCCCGGGTGCGGCCACCACGCGACTCGCCTGTTTCAGCATGGCGGGTTTCAGTGAACAACTGGTCGCGGCCGCTGGCCAGTCACCGGACATCCTGCTCGTCGGCCCGGCAGACCTTTACGAGCCGATCTGACGGGCGCCTTCCCGCGCCGCGTTCACCTTCGCCCCTCCATCTGTCTGTCACCGGCGCGGTCCGTCGTCGCGACGGACTCATTATGATCATGGTCATGGAGGCGGGCGTGGAAGACACGATGATCGCTGTCCCGGCCGGGCGGGTGACGCTGTCGGACCGGCGAACGCGGCGGAGGTGGTCCGTCGAGCTCGCGCCATACCGTCTCGCCGCGTTCCCGGTCACCCAGGGGCAGTACGCACAGGTCACCGGCGAGCGGCCCGGCGCCGCCCAGGGGGACCGGCTGCCCGTCGAGGGCGTTTCCTGGTGGGACGCCGTCCGGTTCTGCAATGCGATGTCACAACACGAGGGGCTGGCCCCCGCGTACGACATCCGTGCTGGCAACGAGGATGTGGAATGGGATCCTTCGGCGGACGGGTACCGGCTGCCGACCGAGGCCGAGTGGGAACACGCCTGTCGTGCCGGCACGACAGGCCCACGGTACGGCCCGCTCGACGACATCGCCTGGTACCGCGCCAACTCGGACGAGCGAATCCACGAGGTGGGTGGCAAACAGCCCAACCCGTGGGGCCTGTACGACATGCTGGGCAATGTCTGGGACTGGTGCTGGGACACCTACGACATCGAGGTCTACGGCACGTACCGGGTGCTGCGTGGCGGAGGGTGGTTCGACCAGCACTGGAGCTGCCGGGCGTCCGTGCGCCGCCGCAGCCATCCGAACTTCCAGGTCGACGACACAGGATTCCGCATCGCACGGTCCGTTCCCCGCTGACGCACGCGTCGCGCTGTCGGGACTCTTGCCCGGTCACCGCCGCGATCCAGGCGGCACTGCCGTGATCAGGCCGGGTGTCTAACACCTGTTAGACTTGTAGCATGACTACCGTCAGTATGCGGGATCTCAGTCATGCCGTGGGTACCTGGGTCGATCGTGCCCACGCGGGAGAGTCGATCATCATCACTCGCAACGGGCGGCCGTGGGCAAGGCTGGTACCGGAACTGACCCAGACCGGTAGTGACTACCTTGATCAACTCGTTGCGGAGGGGCGCGTCACCGTCCCTACGGCGAGCCTGGCTGATCTCCCCGAGCCGGCTCCCACCGGTGCCTGGGACGGGCGCGACTCCACGGACGTGATCGCTGAACTGCGCGAGGAATCTCCGTGATCTATCTGGATTCCAGCGCGCTTGTGAAGCTGGTCCATCCAGAGCTGGAAACACGCGCGCTGCGATCCTGGCTGGCCACCCGGCCGGGCGTCTCGGTGTCATCCGCGCTCGCCGTGCTGGAAGTGACCCGCGCACTGCGCCGCAGCGATCCCGCCGCGCTTCCCCGGGTGCCTGACGTCCTGTCTCGCGTCATGCTTGTGCCCGTCGACCAGCCAGTCATCGTCGCCGCCGCGGCCCTGACAGATCCTTTGCTACGTTCGCTGGACGCTCTTCATCTCGCGACGGCGCTGCGGCTCGATACGCCTTCGCTGGTCTTCGTCAGCTACGACAAACGTCTTTCTGCCGCTGCCGTTCAGGAACGCCTGAACGTCGCGGTACCTGTCTGAGCCCGCGCCAGTGCTGCCACGGCGATCCGGGGCGTGTCGGCTTACCCAACGTCGCCAGCGCTGTGGCCCGGGCGCGTGCTGGATGAGTGGCGTGGCCGGAGTCACCCCGGGTGCGACCACATGACGGAAGTTGACGGAAAGGGTTGACCTTCACGTCCGCGTCAGGGTTTAGCGTCCGGCGGCATGACCGGATTCCAGTCGTCCTCCGTTGCGTCGGACCAGCCGCCGGCTCTCGCCGGGGACAGCGTCGGTTGGCAGGTGCACCTTGCCGCCCGTCCCGTTAGGACGCCCACTTCCGCTGACTTCGCCCTCGTGAAGACAACGGTTCCGCGGCCGTCGTCAGGGCAGGTGCTTGTGCGCAATCTGTTCCTGTCCCTGGACGCGGGAGCGCGGCTACGGATGAGTGACGTCGGTGTGCCGATTCCGCTGTACGCGGTGGGCGCGGTGATGGACGGGGACGCCGTCGGGGAGGTCGTTCTCAGCGCCAGTCCTGATCTCGCCGTCGGCGATCTGGTTCACCATGGCATGGGGTGGCGAGAGTACGCGGTCGCCGACGCGGCGCGGTTCCGCCGGGTCGACGGTCAGGTCTTTTCGACGCTGTCCGCGCATCTCGCGCCGTACCTGACGGCATGGGCCGGGCTGGTCGACGCTGCCGGGCTGACCGCCGGGGACACCGTCTTCGTCTCGGGAGCCGCCGGCGCGGTGGGCGGCCTTGCCGGCCAGATCGCCCGGCTGAAGGGTGCCGGCCGGGTCGTCGGCAGCGCAGGCTCACCGGCCAAGGTCGCCCACCTGGTCGAGAAGCTCGGTTTCGACGCCGCGTTCGACTACCACGACGGCCAGCTCGCCGACCGGCTCCGGCAGGCCGCTCCCGGCGGCGTCGACGTGTACTTCGACAACACCGGCGGCCCGCAGCTCGAGGCGGCGATCGAGGTGATGAACCCGCACGGCCGGATCGCGCTGTGCGGAGCGCTCGCGTCGCAGAACGGCGGTGCCGGCGCGGCCGGGCCGTCGAACCTGGTCCTCGCGATCGCCAAGCGGCTCAGGCTGCGGGGATTTCTCACGAGTGACCATCTGGGCCGGACGGACGAGGCCCGGGACGAGGTTGCCGAATGGCTCCGGCAGGGACGTCGCCACCTCGACGAGACCGTCGTCGACGGCCTGGAGAACGCTCCCCGGGCCTTCGTCGACATGCTGGGTGGCGCGTACACCGGCAAGGTCGTCGTCCGGCTGTCGCGGTAGACCCGCCCGGCTACGGTTATCCGGAGAGGCGTCGGGAGGCGTCGGGGAGGTGAGGGCCATGCGGATCGGTGAACTGGCCCGCGCGGCCGGTACGACCACACGCACGCTCCGGTACTACGAGGAGCAGGGACTGCTCAGTCCACGGCGTGCCCCCAGCGGCTACCGGCTCTACGACAGCGCGGACGTCACCCGGGTCGACAACATCCGCAAGTTGCTCGCGAGCGGGTTCACCGTGCGGGACACATGTTCCTTCCTGGGCTTTCTCGATTGCCCGCTGCCGGACCGTTTCCGTCCGGCGCCCATGTGTGAGGACGCGCTGGCGGTCGCCGGGCGCCGTCTCGCCTCACTTGACGAACGCATCGCCGCCCTGACCCAGCTCCGCAACCGCCTGGCGAGCCGCCTCCCCGAACTGACAGGCGAACCATCTCGAACAGCGGAGCGGTGACCAGCGTTGGCATTCCCCAGGTTACGGAGCCGTCCATGATCTCTGACACAAGATGTCAAAGATCGGTTCCTGTAGTACTGTCCGGTTGCGCTGAGCTGGGCGCCCGCGCGGATCGACCGCGGGGGTCGCATGGGCGTCGGCACGACGTCGGGATCTGACGACACCACGCACCGCGACCCCGCACGACGTCGCGCAACGGCGCCACAGCGACAGACGCCACGACGGCACGGCGAGAACCGAGAGGGAAAGTCGTGATCATTGGGACTCTGATCGGCGAGAGTCTGCGGACGGACGTGCCCTTCGAGCCGCCTCGGCTGGGCATCCGTCGGATCACCCGGGCCGATGTCTCCGCCTCGGCGGCGGGGGACCAGCCGACGACCTGGACGATCATTGATTTTGTCAGCCCGGACGGCGATACTGCCGTCGTCGCGGACGCGTTGGCAGCCTCGCTGCGGACAGAGGGCGGCTGGTACGCCGACTTCACCGACGCCGATAACCGTTTCGTCATCTACGCCGGCCGGATTTTCCGGTACCGGCGGGGAGATCAGGCCGGGCGCGCTGAGGCGGTCGCCTACGGCCGTTCGATGGGAGTACCGGAGCACCAGCTCGACTGGCGTGACTGAGGATCGCGCGACCAGCCTGCGATGGAGGCGGCCGTGAGAGCGCGATGAGGCGGCGTGGCCGTGGCTGCCACGCGGGACAGTGAATGGTAGATTTCTGGTATGCGGACTGCCATCGACGCTGCTGGGCGGGTCGTCATCCCCAAGGCACTGCGCGATGCGCTCGGGCTCACGGCGGGCCAGCCGCTGGAGATCGCGGAACGGGACGGGCGGCTTGAGATCGTGCCGGCACCGACACCGATGAAGCTGATGGACGAGGATGACGGCGTGGTCGCTGTGGCCGAGGCGGACTGCCCGTGCTCACAGCCGACCTGGTACGCGCCACACTGGAGCGAACCCGACGGTGAAGGCTGTCGACACCAGCGTGGTCGTGGCCTGCTTCGCCAGTTGGCACGAACACCATGCCATCGCCCGTAAGGCCATGGCATGCCGACCGCGGCTGGTCGCCCATGCCGCGGTCGAGTCCTACTCCGTGCTGACCTGCCTGCCTCCCCCGCACCGCGCACAGCCGTCGATCGTGCACGCCTTTATCACCGAACGGTTCACCGAGCCGTTCCTCACCCTGTCGGAGACCGGCTATCAGGAACTCCTGGCCACGGTGACGGCCAGCCAGATCCTGGGCGGCCCAGCCTACGATGCCTTGATCGCTTTTACCGCGGCCGAACACCGGGCAACGCTGATGAGCCTCGACCAGCGAGCCGCCGCGACTTATGAAGCCGTCGGAGTCACGGTGGAGCAGCTTGCTCCCTGACGGGCCGAGCCGGATCAGACCATCAGTTCCTGTGTGGCGACGGCTGAACCGCCCCGGCTGCGTTGGAGCGTCGGGCCGGTCCGCGGCGTGCTCTGTCCTCAACGCTATCGGGCAGGCCGGCGCTATCGGGCAGGCTCTGTGGGCCCGCCGGAACGAAGGCGTCGCGGCTCGTCGTCAATCAGCCCGTCGTCGGTCCCGCGATCTGTCTGGGGTCTCCATTCGCCGTCCTCTGATCGAGGAGTTCGTCCCGGCGCTGGTTGACTGATGTCTGGGAGGTGGTCGGTGAGATGAGCGCGACGCTTGTCGCCAAGGGTGTCGCGGCTGCTCGCGGTGGCCGGAACCTGTTCGACGATCTTGACCTGGTCATCGGGCCGGCGGAGCGGGTCGGGCTGGTCGGGCCGAACGGGGCCGGCAAGTCCAGTCTGCTGCGGATCCTCGCCGGCACCGACGCGCCGGCGGCCGGCAGCGTCCGGCTGGCGCCGTCGAACGCGTCCGTCGGCTACCTCGCGCAGGAGCCGCAACGGCGCCCGGGCGAGATCGTGCTGGACTTCCTCGCCCGGCGGACCGGCGTCGCCGCGGCGACCAGCCGGATGGACGCGGCGACCCGGGCGCTGACCGACGACGAGCCGGGCGCGGCCGACGCCTACGCCGACGCGCTGGAACGCTGGCTGGCGCTCGGCGGCGCCGACTTCGCCGAGCGGGCCGACGCGTCCGCCGCCGACCTGGGGCTCGCGATCGACCTGACAGCGCCGATGACCGGGCTCTCCGGCGGCCAGGCCGCCCGGGCCGGGCTCGCCGCCCTGCTGCTCAGCCGGTTCGACGTCTTCCTGCTCGACGAGTCGACCAACGACCTCGACCTCGACGGGCTGGAGCGGCTGGAGTCGTTCGTGGCCGGGCTGCCGGCCGGGACGGTCGTCGTCAGCCACGACCGCGAGTTCCTCAGCCGGACCGTCACGTCCATCCTGGAGATCGACGCGCACCAGCACCAGATCGCCTTCTACCGGGGTGGCTACGACTCCTACCTGGCGGAACGGGCCCGGGCCCGCGGCCACGCCCGTGAGGACTACGAACAGTACGCGGCCAGGCGCGACGCGCTGGCCGCCCGCGCCCGCATGCAGCGGGCCTGGATGGACAAGGGCGTCCGCAACGCGCGCCGCAAGGCCAGCGACAACGACAAGATCCGACGGAACCTGCGCGGCGAGACGTCGGAGAAACAGGCCGCGAAGGCCCGCCAGACCGAGCGGATGATCGAACGTCTGGAGGTGGTCGCCGAGCCCCGCAAGGAGTGGGAGCTGCGGATGACCATCGGCGCGGCGCCACGTTCGGGCGCGGTCGTCGCGACGCTGCGTGATGCGGTCGTCCAGCGCGGCCCCTTCACCCTCGGGCCGGTGAACCTTCACGTCGACTGGACCGACCGGATCGTGCTCACCGGCCCGAACGGGGCGGGCAAGACGACGCTGCTGGCCGCGATGCTCGGCCGGGTCCCGCTGACGGCCGGTGCCGCGACGCTGGGCTCGGGTGTGATCGTCGGGGAGGTCGACCAGGCCCGTGGCCTGTTCGCCGGGGCGGACTCCCCACTCGACGTCCTCGGCCGTTTCCTGCCCGAGATGTCCACCGCCGACGCCCGTACGCTGCTGGCCAAGTTCGCTCTGGGCGCCGACCATGTCGGCCGGGGCGCGGCCACACTGTCGCCGGGGGAGCGGACCCGGGCCGCGCTCGCGCTCCTGCAGGCACGCGGGGTGAACCTGCTGATCCTCGACGAGCCGACCAACCATCTCGACCTGCCCGCGATCGAGCAGCTCGAGGCGGCGCTGCGCGGCTACCCGGGCACCCTCGTGCTCGTCACCCACGACCGGCGGATGCTCGAGACCGTCGACATCACCCGTCACCTGCACGTAGAGGCCGGAAAGCTCACCGAACCCGACCACTGAGCTGTTCTTGGTATCGGACTGGTATCGTTGCTGGCATGGCCCTGACGGTACGTACCGACGAGGAACTGGAGCACGCCCTGACGGTCCTGGCGGCCAGCGAGGGCATCTCCCGGCAGGAGATCATCCGGCGTGCCGTCCTGGAGCGTTACGAGCGGGCCGGCCATGCCGCCCGGGTGCGGGACGGCGCTGATCGGATGCTCGAGCGGTGGGGGGACGTGCTTGCCCGCCTGGGCAGCGTGTGAGTCCTGTCGAGTACCTGGACCTGGAGGATCTGCTCACCCTGGTACGTGCCCTGGGCGCCGCCCCGGTGCGGGAGGTCGGCCTGCTCGACGCGGCGGCAGCCCGGGCACGATCGAGCGCGTTCGGTCAGGACGCCTACCCGACCCTCGCGTCGAAGGCCGCCGCGCTCCTGCACTCGATCGCCCGTGGTCACCCTCTGGTCGACGGCAACAAGCGGCTGGCCTGGCTGGCGGCGGTGGTGTTTCTCGACCTCAACAGGCATGCGACCGGCCTTTCCGACGACGAGGCGTTCGACCTCGTCATGGACGTCGCCCAGGGCGTCGCGGACGTCGAGGAGATCGCCCACCGGTTACGCGTCGTGCCGTTGGGTGGCGGTTGAGCACGATGGTCAGCCGGACCATGCCGGGAGGCTGACGACGCCAGGGACCGCCACAACCTTCTTCTGACCGAGTGCTTGTAGATCGGTGCTTGTAGAACTACCGGGTGCTTGTAGAACTGTAGTTATCAAAACCGTACATACGACAGGCCCGGATCCTGGCAGGTTCGGATTCCGCGGTTTCCGACAGCCGGCCCGGCTCGGGACGCCAGGCGGGGGTCACCTTCCGGCCCTGGCAGGCGACAATGGCGGTCGTGCCCGCTGACGCTTCCGATACGGCTCCTGTGTCTGCTCCCGCCGGCTCCTCCGGTTTTCCTTCAGGTTCTGCCGCGTCTCCCGCCACCGAATCCTCCGCCACCGAACCCTCCGCTGCCGCGCGTCCCGCGGTCGGCACCGCCGATGCCCGCCGGGGGCTGGCGGTGGTCACCGGGGCCAGCAGCGGGATCGGTGCCGCCAGTGCGCGGGCGCTGGTAGACGCGGGTTTCGACGTTCTGCTCGGTGCGCGCCGCGCCGACCGGCTGGCGGCGGTCGCCGCCGACATCGGGCCGGCGGCCCGCAGCCGTCCCCTGGACGTCACCGACGCCGCGTCCGTCCAGGCGTTCGCGGCCGGTGTCACCTCCTGCGAGGTCGTGGTGTGCAACGCCGGCGGCGCGCTCGGGCTGGCTCCGGTGGTGGCGGCGACCGCAGCCGCAGCCGAGGCCGAGGAGGAGCGATGGCGGTGGATGTGGGAGGCCAACGTCGCCGGGGTCGCCCGCACCGTGCGGGCCTTCCTCCCCGCGCTGGTCGCTTCCGGTGACGGCCGCATCGTCGTGATCACCAGCGTCGCCGGCCATCAGGTCTACCCGGGCGGGGGCGGGTACACCGCGGCCAAGCACGCCGCGGCGGCGGTCGTCCAGACGCTGCGGCTGGAACTGCTCGGCCAGCCGGTGCGGATCATCGAGGTCGCCCCGGGCATGGTGGACACCGAGTTCTCCCTCGTCCGCTTCGACGGGGACGCCGAGCGGGCCGCCGCGGTCTACACCGGCACCGTCCCCCTCACCGCCGCCGACGTCGCCGAGGCCGTCACCTGGGCGGTCACCCGCCCGCCGCACGTGGCCGTCGCCCGGATAGACCTCTTCCCCCGTGACCAGGCGTCCGCCCGCGACGTCCACCGCCGGCCCTGACGCCGCCCTCCGAGGCTCTGGGAAGCCCGGCCGGGCAACGCGGATCCGTCCCAAAACCGATCGGAGATCCGTGACCACACGCCGTCGAATCACGGGAACGAGTATGTAAACGGTCGCTGGGGCAACCGCTTGCGTACTCGTTCCGTACCTGCTCCGGGTCAGCGGCGGCTGCCGTTGGCGGCGGGGTCGCTTGGGGGGATCGTCGTGGGGTCCACGTTCAGCTTCGTCCCGTCCCAGCGGAACGTCACGTCGGCCGTTCCAGCGGACGGGCAACATATCTTGTCCGCGGGTTTGTACAGGTTGTAACGCAGCACGACGGTGGTGTCCCGGGCCGTGGCGACGCGGATACCGGCGCTCGGGTCGGTGAAGTCCGTACCGATCATATCGGTGCCGACGAAGAAGAAGCCGAACTGCTGGGGGACGGTCGGGGAGTCCGCCTTCTTGCCGATCAGGACGTTGAGGCTCCGCCCCCGCACGAAGCCAGTGCGGTCGGTCACGGTGAAACCGCGCTCGTTGAGCATGTTCGAGGCCTCGGCAAGGGTGAGCTGCCCGGCTGTCGAGCCCGCCGTCGGCGTGCTGGTGCGCGAGACCCGAGGGGTGGGGGTGGCGCTGCGTGTGCTGCCTGTGCCCGCGGTGGGGCTGCGGCGGGCGGTCGACGTCCGGGCCGAGCTGGTGACCTGCGGATACGACGGTGACACCACGCTGTTCTGCGCGCTGAGCTTGGGGTCCCGCTCGCGCAGGGTCAGCGCGGTGGCCACTCCACCGAGGGCGGCCAGGGCCAGCAGCGCCACCACCACGGTGGCGAGCCGGCTGCGCCGGCGGGACCGCGCGGGGCCGGGCGGTACCGGCCCGTACGCCGAGCCGGTGCCCGGGCCGGGACCGTAGCCCGGGCCGTTGTGGGGTGCGCCGGGCGGTGCGTGGTGATGGCTGGCCGGTGTCTGGTCCCACCGCTGCTGGTGGGCCGGTGTGTACCCGAACTCCGGTGATGCCGTCTGTTGATAGGGCTGCTGAGGATAGGACTGCTGGTAGAACGGCTGCTGGTAGGGGTCTGCCGGCGCCCCGGAGGCGACCGGCGGCCCGGCGGACGCCGAGGTGGGCGGGGACGTCAGTGACCACCAGCGGGCCAGGGCGGTCTCGGTCGCCCGGACGGATTCGCCCGCGTCGGCGACGTCGTGTCCGACGAGCCGGGCGACGAGGTGCGCGGCGGTCGGGCGCCGCGCCGGGTCCTTGTCGAGCGCCGTGGCCAGCACCGGGGCGAGGTGGGCGGGGACACCGGTCAGGTCGGGCTCGGCGGTCATGATCTGTACGGCGACCGCCTCGGGTCGTTCGCCGGCGAACGGCTGGCGGCCGGTGGCGGCGAAGGCCATGCAGGCGCCCCAGGCGAAGATGTCGGCGCCGGGGCCGGCGCGTTCGCCCCGCAGCTGCTCGGGGGCCATCCAGACGATGGTGCCGATCAGGGTGCCGGTGCGGGTGTGGTTGGTCGAGTCGGCCGCCCGCGCGATCCCGAAGTCGATGACCTTCGGGCCCTCCCAGGTGACCAGGATGTTGGACGGCTTGAGGTCGCGGTGGATCACACCGGCGGCGTGGATGGCGACCAGGGCGTCGGCGAGCCCGACCGCCAGCCCGTCGAGCAGGTGCCCGGTGAAGGGCCCGCGCCCGGCCACCGCGTCGGTCAGGCTGCGGCCCTCGACGTATTCGGCGGCCATCCACGGGCGCGGGCCGTCGAGGTCGGCGTCGAGGACGGCGGCCACGCTGCCGCCGCGTACCCGCCGGGCGGCGGCCACCTCGGTGCGGAAGCGGCTGCGGAACTCCGGGTCGTCGGCGAGGCCGGGTGAGGGCACCTTGACCGCCGCCGGCTGGCCGTCCGCGCCGAACCCCAGGTAGACGGTGCCCATGCCACCGGCGCCGATCCGGCCCTGTAGCCGATATGGCCCGATCTGTCGCGGATCGTCGCTGGACAGTGGCTGGAGCACGCTTCTCCCTTCGGACGCCGTCCGCCCGCGGGATCGGCGGCTGGCGCACCTGATTCTCCCTGATGCCCGTGACCCGCTGCCGGCGTCGTGCGTCCTATATCGATCATTCGACGTTATCGACGTAGGACAAAAAATTTTCCCTAGATCTCATGAATTTGATCAAGTATATGAATGATTCAAGGGTGTCAACGGAAAGATTTATTCGCCCTTTGGGAGCCCCGCGCGGAAAGGGGAAACAGGATGTCGACCACCTCCACCTCAACCTCCACCCC
>NZ_CAAAFS010000240.1:0-4880 GCF_900634755.1 Protofrankia symbiont of Coriaria myrtifolia | reverse complement strand
TCACCTCCACCTCCAGCGTCACGTCCGGCGCCACCGTCACACCGGCACCGACGGCCGCGCCCGTCCAGGGACGGGCCGCCGTCACCGGCGCGGCCCCTCCCATGCACACCCACCCAGCCACGCGCGGCACGCTCGTCGACGCGTCCGCTGGCGCGGTCACGGGCGCCGCCGCCGATCCGACGGGCACCGCGGGCACGGCAGGCACGGCGATCGCGCCGCGCGACGTTCTCGAGGTGCTCGGCCGCCACGTCATCGCCGACGGCTTCGGTATCGTCCTCGACCTCGAGTGCAGCCGCGGGAGCTGGCTCGTGGACGCCCGGGACGGCCGGCGCTACCTGGATCTCTACAGCTTCTTCGCGTCCGCGCCGCTGGGGATCAACCCGCTGGAGCTGACCGGCGACCCCGCCTTCCTCGCCGAGCTCACCGCCGCGGCGGTGAACAAGCCGGCCAACTCCGACATCGCCACCGCCGCCTACGCCGGATTCGTCGAGATGTTCATCCGTGTCCTCGGTGACCCGGAGCTGCCGCACCTCTTCTTCGTCGAAGGCGGGGCGCTCGCCGTCGAGAACGCGCTGAAGTGCGCCTTCGACTGGAAGAGCCGGCACAACGCCCAGGCCGGCCGGCCCGCCTCGCTGGGCCGGCGGGTGCTGCACCTGCGGCACGCCTTCCACGGCCGCAGCGGATACACCCTGTCGGTGACCAACACCGACCTGGTCAAGACCGAGCGATTCCCCGTCTTCGACTGGCCCCGCATCGACTCGCCGGTGGTCCGGTTCCCGCTGGACGCGCGTGGCCTGGCCGACCTCGCCGAGGCCGAGGCGGCCGCGCTGGCCCAGGCCGAGGCCGCGTTCGCCCGCCATCCCCACGACATCGCCTGCTTCCTGGCCGAGCCGATCCAGAGCGAGGGCGGCGACAACCACCTGCGGGCCGAGTTCCTCGCGGCGATGGAGCGCCTCTGCCACGCCCACGACGCGTTGTTCGTCCTCGACGAGGTGCAGACCGGGGTGGGGATGACCGGTTCGGCCTGGGCCTACCAGCAGCTGGGCCTGCGTCCGGACGTCGTCGCGTTCGGCAAGAAGGTGCAGCTCGGCGGGGTGATGGCCGGCCGGCGGGTGGACGAGGTGGCCGACAACGTCTTCCGGGTGCCAGGGCGGATCAACTCGACCTGGGGCGGCGGCCTGGTCGACATGGTCCGGTCCCGGCGCATGCTCGAGGTGATGGCGGCCGACGGACTGTTCGCCCGCGCCGGCGAACTCGGTCGTGACCTGCTCGCAGCCTTGGGCGAGCTCGCCGGGAAGTATCCGTCGCTGGTGTCGAACCCGCGTGGGCGTGGGCTGCTGTGCGCGATCGACCTCCCCTCGGCACGGTGCCGGGACGACGTGGTCCGCCGGTTGCGCACCGAGGAGAGCGTGCTGGTGCTGCCCGCGGGCGTCCGCGCGCTGCGGTTCCGGCCGGCGCTGACCGTCTCCGCGGCCGAGCTGGAGCTCGGCGTGGCCGCCCTGGACCGGATCCTCGCCCGCGTCCCGACTCTATGATCGGATCGCGACCGGATGACCGGATGACCGGATTCGGGTTGGGTGGCCCGGGCCGCTCCGGATGATCGACTGCATGGTCCGTCAGATGATCGACTGGATGGTGAGGTCGTCGACATGAAGATTCCTCAGGCGCCGCACCGCCCGGCCGTCCCGCCACGCCGGGTGGAGCTACTGATCGGTGACGGGGCCGGGCCCACCAGCCGGCGGCCGGCTGCGGCCCGGGCCGTGACCCGCTCGACGAATCCGGCTCACCTCGACGAGGTGGTCGCCGAGGTGAGCCTCGCCGGCCCCGCCGACCTGCTGGACGCCTGCGCCGCCGCACGGGCGGCGGCACCGGACTGGGCGGACGTGCCCGCGCCGGTCCGCGGCAGCGTCATCGCGAACCTGGGGCACCTCGTCGAGGCCAACGCCGAGGCGCTGGCCCGCCTGGTGACGCGCGAGGTCGGCAAGCCGCTGGCCGAGGCCCGCGGCGAGGTGCAGGAGGTCGTCGACACCTGCCGCTTCTTCCTCGGGGAGGGCCGGCGCCTCTACGGCGAGACCGTGCCGTCGGAGATGCCTGACAAGCAGCTGTTCACCTTCCGGGAGCCGGTCGGCGTCATGGTGGTGATCACCGCCGGGAACTTCCCGGTGGCGGTGCCGTCCTGGTACATCGTGCCGGCGCTGCTGTGCGGCAACACCGTCGTGTGGAAGCCGGCGGTCTACGCGGCCGCGTGCGCGCAGGCGTTCACCGAGCTGATCCTGCGCGCCGGGGTGCCCCATGGCGCGGTCGGGCTCGTGCCGGCCGAGGGCGTGGAGACGTTCGCCGGCCTGGAGCGCGCCCTGGACGCCGGGCTCGTCGACAAGGTCGGCTTCACCGGGTCCACCGAGGTCGGACGGATGATCGGCGAGCTGTGCGGCCGGCACCTGCAGACCCCCTGCCTGGAGCTGGGCGGGAAGAACCCGATGGTCGTCGCGCCCGACGCCGATCTCGACGCGGCGGTCGCCGGCGCGGTGTTCTCCGGGTTCGCCACCGCCGGGCAGCGGTGCACCTCGCTGGGGACGGCGATCGTGCACGAGTCCGTGCACGGGGAGTTCCTGCGCCGGCTGGTGGCCGCGGTCGAGGACGCGCGCATCGGCGACCCGGTGGCCGACGTCCTGTACGGACCCCTGCTCGACCTGCGGTTCGCCGCCGGTTTCGAGCACACCCTCGGCCTGATCCGTGAGCATCACCGGGTCGCGGGATCCTCGGCGGTCGGGTGGACGCGGCCCGTCCGCGCCGCGGCTTCGTGGGCGACCCCGATGACGGGCTGTACTACCACCCGGTGATCCTCGACGGTGTCCGGCCCGACGACGAGGTGTTCCGGGAGGAGACGTTCGGCCCGGTCATCGGGGTGACGACCTACCGGGACCTCGACGAGGCGGTTCAGCTCGCGAACGCCCCCGGCTACGGCCTGTCCTCGTCGATCTACACGAACGACCCGCGGACGGTCTTCCGGTTCCGCCGGGGGATCGGTGCCGGCATGGTCAGCGTGAACAACTCGACGTCCGGCGCCGAGGCACACCTGCCCTTCGGGGGCAACGGCCGCTCCGGCAACGGCTCCCGCCAGTCCGGCCGCTGGGTGCTCGACCAGGTCACCCGTTGGCAGGCGGTCAACTGGGACTATTCCGGCCACCTGCAGAAGGCCCAGATGGACACCGCCGTCCTCGCTGCCGACCTCACCTTCCGCCTGCCGCCCGGTTAGGACGTCGGTCGGCCTGCCCTCCGTCCGCGCCGCCTCCCGCCGACTGGCCGGCCGGCGGCGTGGGCGGCGTGGCGCTGGCTCGTGCGGTCAGCGTGCCCAGCGGGGGAGCAGCGCGGTGAGGTCGAGGTCGACCGGGAACGGTTCGGTGACGATGAGTTGCTGCCCGCTGCCGGTCGCCACGTAGGCGCCGCCGGGGCCGGGCTGGTAGGTCGTCACACGGGGTGGCGCCGGCTCGATCCGCCAGTAGTGCGGGATGCCGAACTGGGCGTAGAGCGCGGGTTTGGTGGTGCGGTCCTCGACATGGTTGCCGGGTGACTCGATCTCGATCGCGACGACGACCTCGGCGGGGGAGAACCAGTGCCGGGCGGGCTCGTCGCTGCGTATCACCATCAGGTCGGGGATACGGGTGAGCTGCCGGCCGAACCGGATGTCCACGGCCATCGCCAGCGCGAACGGCTCCGGCGTGACGTCCTCGAGCGCGGCGAAGAGCCGGGCGCCCAGCGCCTGGTGCAGGTTGGAGGGGGAAGGCGACACGCTGAGAGCTCCGTCGGTCAGTTCGTACCGATGGTTGCTGACCGGCAGCTCGTCGAGGTCGTCGGTGGTCCAGCCACCCGGAGGAATCGCGATCAGCGGCTCGCTCATCGGTGAGTCCTCCCATCCGTTCCGGTGGTTCAACTTTACCCGCGGCGGGTTTGGTCATCTACGGCGGGTTCACGGTGTGTAAAGAGTGTGTATCGCGCGCGCCGCGGCCCCGTGCATGATTATTCTCACCCAGGGGCCATGTATCATCCTGGATACTGGTTCGATATCTTTTGTAACCGACTGTCGGTGGAATACCGACATGTCTGTCGCGTCACCATGTCTGTCGCGTCACCATGGTCGGCCGGTTCCACATGTTGGTTACGGCCAGGGAGGGGAGCATTGTCAATGGCCGAGCACGATGAAGTGGTTCAGTCGGAGTCGCTGTGGCCGAGCCAGCGGGCGTCCGAAGAGGACGCCAACGACGGTTCGGACGCCGCGGCCGAGCCGTGGCGAATCCCGCGTTCGGTCGCGAACCCCACCCGGCTGCGGCTCGGAGTATCGCGGCAGTCGGACGCGGCCAGCATCTCCAGCAGTGCCTGAGCCCGTGGTGACGCCTGCCGTCTGACGGCGCGGGAGGCGCGCGTCCGGCGGATTGTTCCGGCCCTGCCGTTCCAGCCCTGTCCGGGGCTGTCCGCCGTGGATGACCGGCCTGTCATCACACCGGGCCAGGTGGTTCTACGCAGGTCGTACCAGGCGAAAGCCATACCAGACAGACAGGTGGGTACGAAGGCAGGTAGTCGTACGACACGTCAGGCCGTATGACACGGCCCGTGCCGCTGTCCGGGTAGTCCCCGGCCCTGTTTATTCGGTTGATGTCGTGGTGGACGTCGAGCCCTGCGGCCCGCCGGACCGGCGTCCCGTCCGGCGGGACTGGTCGGAGCCGCGATGGGATGAGCCACCGCGGCCGGCGGGCGTCCCCCACTGCTGCCTGTCCAGGTTCCTGTCCGAACCCCGGCGTGGGCCGGCGTGCGACGAGCGCGCCTGCGCCGGCACCCGGATCCCGGACGGCTGTCGGGTGGCGCCCGAGCGGGGGGGTGTGCTG
>NZ_CAAAFS010000239.1:0-7021 GCF_900634755.1 Protofrankia symbiont of Coriaria myrtifolia | reverse complement strand
CTCCTCTCGTCTCCGCCCTCGCCCGGCAGGGGAGGGCTGAGTGTCACCGTGCTGAGACAGGGTTCTTCCGTCCGTCGTTGTCGAGGTCGCCGGGGGAAACCACGGCGATCGTGTGGCAGCAGTCGCGTGTCCGCTTCGGGCCGCGTCACCAGAGCATGAACGGGTGCACTCGCTACCGGAGCGCACACCGATCTGCTGTCACACGGACCTCTGACGTGTGGCTGGAAAACCACATGTCATGGACGGCTCGTGGCCGCCAACGGTCTCAGAGTACACCGATCACGACCGCCGGTACTAAGGGCGGCACGCCCACCAGGGGTGAGACGTCGCGCACCCCGGCGTGGCAGGGAGGCGACACCGTGCGTCATGGTCACTGTGGGCCGGCAGCGGCAGGCGCAGGCCGATCGCCACAGTCAGTGACAGAGAGTTGATGGCAGCGAGTTGGCGACGGGGCCGCAGGAGGGGTTGCCAGGACCAGCGGGGCCTCGGAGAGGAGGTCACAGCAGCAGGTCGGTCAACAGGTGGATGACCAGACCGGCGAGCGCGCCCACCACCGTGCCATTGATGCGAATGTACTGCAGGTCGCGGCCTACGTGCAGTTCGACCTTGACCGCGGTCTCGGTCGGCTCCCAGTTCGCGACCGTATCGGAGATCACCGTGGAGATGTCGGAGCGATACCGCCGAACGAGCCATGCGACGGCCTCGGTGGCGGCAGTGTCGACGCCCGCCCGCAGGTGAGGGTCGGTGACCAGCCGCCCGCCGAGCGCCTGCAGCTCGTCGGTGATCCTGGTCCGCAGCGCGCTGTCGGGATCGCCTGCGACGTCGGTCAGGATGGATCTGGTGGCGTTCCACATCGCCGCGACCGCCTGGTGGATCTCGGGATGGTTACGGATGCGCTCCTTGAACTTCTCCACCCGTTCGGCGGTGTCCGGGTCGGTGCGCAGCTGCTCGCCGAACCGGGCGAGGAAGTCGTCCAGGGCCCTGCGCAGCAGGTGGTCGGGATCCGTGCGGACCTCGGCGGCGAACCGCAGCGCCTCCTCGTACGCCCGGGCGGCGATCACGTCGTCCAGGAACCTCGGCGACCACGACGGCGCCTGGTCGGCGACGATCCGCATCACCGTGTCGGGGTTGTTGCGCAGCCAGGTCTCCGCCTGGACGGCGATCACGTCGACGAGCCGGTGGTGCAGGCCACCGGCGGCGATCCGGCCGAGCGCCGTGCCCGCGGCCGGCGCCCAGGGGCGGTCCATCACCCTGGCGAGGATGGTTTTCTCCATCACCTCCAGCGTCACCTCGTCCCGGATGTTCGAGATCGCCTCGACCAGCCGGTTGGACGCCTCCGCGGTGATCCTCTCGGCGTGGCCACGGTCGCTGAGCCAGGTGCCGATCTGGACGGCCGCGCCCATGCTCGCGACCTTCTCCCGGATCACCGCGTCGGCCAGGAAGTTCTCGGAGACGAACCGTTCCAGGCTGCGGCCGAGGTCGTCCTTGCGATTGGGAATGATCGCCGTGTGTGGGATGGGCAGGCCCAGCGGCCGGCGGAACAGCGCGGTCACCGCGAACCAGTCGGCGAGCGCTCCCACCGCGCCTGCCTCCGCCGCGGCCCGGACATAGCCCGCCCAGCCAGGCCCGCCACCGGACTCCCAGCGCCAGAACACGACGTAGACGACCACCACGAAGGCCAGCAGGCCGGTCGCGATCGTCCGCATCCGGCGTAGCCCCCGCCGCAGTTCGGCGTCACTGTTCTGGCTGTCCCGGCCGGGTCCGCCACCGTCGCGGCGGGCAGCGTCGCGGCGGGCAGCGTCGCGGGACCGGCCGGGACGCTGCCCGGGTGGTGTGTCCGCGGGCTGTGCCGTATTCCCTGGTTGCGCTGTGTTCTCCGGTTGCGCTGTGTTCTCCGGCTGCGCCGGGGGTGGCGTCGTGGGCATCGTCCTCCACCCAGAGGTGTCTCGCGCCGATGGGAACCGGCGTTGGTCGAATGATCCCGGTCATGACCGCGCGGTTCCGGGCTGTCGGGGTGGCCGGGGCCGGTGATCGTGGCCACCTGCCCACAGCGCGGCCGGCGGCCCCGACCGTTGCCGCAGTGACCAGCCCAGTACGGCGAGGACGCCCAGCAGGGCGCAGTAGGCGCCGATCACCCGCTGTGGGTTCCCGTAAGCGGTCGCGAGCAGTTCTACCCCGAAGCCGACGCCGACGACAGTCGTGGCGACGGCGACAGCGATGATGGCGGCGATGATCGCCACCCCCGGCACGGGAGCCGACGCCGGACCCGATACGGGACCCGACGGGAGGAGGGCCGCGGCCGCCGCACCGCCGACGACCCCGTCACCGACCACCGTCCCGCCGTCGCCTGTCCCGCGCTCGGCCGTGCCGCCGTCGGCCGTCCCACCGTCGATGTGGCCGCGGCGGATGCGGGTCTTCACGGCATGCCCGACAGCGGGTGCGGTGAGCACGCTGATGATCGCTATGCCGGTGACGAAGCCGACCGGGCCGGTCCGATGAGGGGTGACGACGAACCAGCTCGCGACGGTGAAGACGATCAGGGGTATCCGCGACCTCGGGGCGCTGACCAGGATCGGCGCGAGCAGAAGCAGCAGGTAGTGGCTCCATACGATGGGTGAGGCTACGAGCGCGGCGGCGAGCGTGCCGGCGTAGAGCATCCGTTCGTTCCCGCCGCGTCGCGGGCGCGGCCAGTCGCCGGCCAGCGCGGCCACGACCAGCACGGCCACGGCAACCGCACGCGCGACCCAGGTGGCCACGTCCATGCCGAGACCGGTGTTGACCAGCAGGCCGGTAAGGCTGAGCCCCAGCGGTGCCTCCTCGCGGGCGAGCACCCCCAACATCCCCAGGTAGGTGCGGGTGCCCACCGGGCTGGTCAGCTCCGTGACGGCCAGCAGCAGCCCGACGAAGGCAGCCGCCACCGCGCCCGCCTTCGTCCTGCGGGTCAGTACCAGCCACAGCCACACCGGTGCCAGGAACAGCTTGGCGTAGATGACACCGGCCGCAAGCACACCCGCGGCGACCGGACGGTCACGAAAGTGCCACAGCGCGGCGAGACCGAGGAACAGAACAGCGTTGAGCGTGCCCATCTGCAGGCCGGTGAGGGCGCAGGAGGACATCAGCACCAGCGCGTACGTACGCCGGTCGCGGACGCCGAGCAGCCGGGCGCCGAGGAACAGCGCGCCCACCGACAGCGCGATGAAAACGGTCGCACCGTGCTCGCCCAGCCATGACAGCGGGACGAAGGCGAAGGCGACAAGGTAGGGATACACGTAGGCGAAGCCCGAGTAGACCTCGGCGGATCCGGGAGACGGGTAGGGGCCGCGCCCGTCCCCGACGGCCGCGCCCGCGCGCAGGAACACGTCGACGTCATAGTGGGGAAGCGGGGCGATGTAGACCGTCCACAGTACCGCGACCAGCGCGGCGAGCGGCGCTGCCCGGATCAGGGCCGACCATGGCCGGGCACGTCCGCCGCCGACGGCACCGCCGCTGGCACCGCCGCTGGCACCGCCGATGGTGCTGGCGGCGAGCGCGCCGGCCCGGCTGCTGGTACCGCGCGCCGCCGCCGGCGGCCGGGCCGGTTGTTGGGGCGTACCTGTGAAAGCTGTCAACACGCACGCTCCGCCAACGCCGTACCCGTTTCGATACCCGTTTCGCCAGCGGCCGGGCCGCGTCGGCGGCCGGGCCACGCTGGCACCGCTGGCGCGCCCGGCCCGTTCCCTCCGGGATCCGTGTCACCGACCGACGCACCGTCATGCCGATGCGACCTGCCGCATCGATGTAACACATCGCATCGATACGGCACTGGTCGACGGCGCGGCACGTGTCCATCATGGCCCGTAGCATGCTGACGGCACGCCCGTCCGCCGCTGCGCCCTCCCGGGGCGTGGTGCGCGGCCGACCGGGCGGTGGGGCACCAGCCGGTCGAGCGGGAGTTGGGCGGCGGTTGACCGGAGGCGGGGTGTTCAGCCGGTCGGCGTCCGGGTACGGCTGCCAGGGCCGTGAATGTCGGCAGCGAGCAGGCACAGGTCGTCCTCCCGGCCGCTGGGGCCGGCGACTTCTGTCAGCAGCCGGTCGCAGAGAGCGTCCAGGCTGAGTGTGTCGGACTGTGCCGCAACCGTTGCCAGGACGGCGAGCCGGTCGGTGATGGAGGCGTCCCGGCGCTCCACCAGGCCGTCGCTGTAGAGCAGCAGGCGGGCTCGGGTCGGCAGCGTGACGGTGTCCTGCCGGTAGGCGAGGTTGTCCACGGCGCCGAGGATCGGGCCGTGGACAACCTCCAGGAAGGCCGGGCAGTCACCGTCGAGGAGCAGCGGCGGCGGGTGGCCCGCGCACGACCAGGTCAGCGTTTTCTCGGCCATGTCGAGGCAGGCGACCACCGCGGTGGCGTAGACCGCCGAGTCGCTGGCGGCGAGGTTGGACGACAGCTGGCTGGTGATCATAGCGGGAGGATGGCTGAGCAGCGCGTAGGCGCGCGCCGCGTGCCGCAGTTCGGCCATGACCGTGGCCGCCCGCAGGCCGTGGCCGCCGACGTCCCCCACGATCAGGGTGAGCTCGCCGGTCGGGAGTACCAGCGCGTCGTACCAGTCACCGCCGACGTCGACGTCCCGGCCGGCGGGCAGGTACCGGGCGGCCAGTTCCACACCGGCCAGCTCCGGTAGGCGCTGGGGAAGAATCGCCCGTTGGAGTGCTTCTGACACCGACAGTTGTTTCTCGTACAGGCGTACCCGTTCGAGGGCGTGCGCGCAGTGCCCGGCGAGGGTGGTCAGGAAGGCCCGTTCGTCGGCGTCGAAGACCCGTTCGCTCTCCCACAGCAGCACGATCACTCCGATCGGTTTCCCGGAGACGATCAGTGGGATGTGGGCTATCCACGCGACGGCGGCCGCTTCGAGCAGGGACCTGGCGTGCGGATAGTCGGCCAGGTGCTCCGCTCGGGAGTCGAAGCGGGCCCGGGCCGTGCGCAGGACGTCCGGGGTGGCCGCGGTTCCCCGTGCGGAGATCAGCTCCAGGAGCCGGCTGATCCGTTCGGACTGGACGGTCGGGGTGACCACCCGTACCCGCCCCTCGTCGCCGACCAGCATGATGATGGCGCAGTCCGCGCCGAGGTCGTCCCAGGCCGATCGGACGATCACGTCCGCGACATCCGGGACGGTCAGGGCCTGGCCGAGTGCGGCGGTCACGTCGAACAGTTGGCGGGCGCGGCCGAGCGCCGACGACAACGATGTGATCAGTGCCGCGCGGTGTGCCTCCGCGCGGCGGCGCTCGTCGACGTTGCGGAAATACGCGGTTATCCCTTCCGGGGAGGGGAACAGCCGGACCTCGAAATGCCCGCCGAAGGCCGCGTAGTCGGCCTCGGACTCCACCGGCAGCTGGGTGTCCAACGCCTGCAGGTACAGCTTTTCGAACGCCGGCCCCATGAGCGACGGTTCAAGATCCAGAAACTGTTCGCCCACCGGCTCACAGGTGTCACAACCGAGCAGTCGGCTCATGACCGTGTTGACGAACACGAACCGGCTGTCGTTGTCGAATACCAGCACGCCGTCACTGACCTGTTGCAGAGCGCGTCCAGCCTGCTCGCGGCCGGCGCGCAGCCCGGTGGCGTCGGTACATATCCCGGTCACGCGCACCACCCGGCCGGCGTCGTCGCCGACTATCCCGCCGCGGACCTGGAGCCAGACAGGTGAACCGTCGGGGCGCACGACCCGGAACTCCTCGAGAAAGGACTCGCCGGTCGCCAGCACCGTGTCCATCCGCGCCCGCAGGAACGGCAGGTCGCTCGGGTGCACACAGGAGAAGAAGGCCTCGGCCGTCCCGGCGAAGGAACCCAGTTCGACACCGTGCAGGTCGGCGGTGCGCTGATCCCAGCGCAGCCGGTTGGCGGCGACGTCCCACTCCCAGATGCCCACGCCCGCCGTGTCCAGCGCGAGCAGCACGCGTGCGGGCCCGCCGCCGTCGGAGCCGGGTGGCGCCGGCAGGTCGTTCGCATGTCGGTGAAGCCGGGGTCTGTCGTCACCACCCGATCCCACGTCACGCTCCCCACTGACTGTCGGCGTTCCCGCCTGCCGGCGTCGCCGGCTCGGGGCACACCCTGATGACCGACGGCGACAGCTCAGGTGGGGGGACCTGGTGGATCGCGACTGGTCCGCGGGGTCTCACGGGTAGGCATCGGCCCGGCTCGACAAGTCAACCACGAGGCATCGTGCCTCGTTACCCGATAGGACAGAACAGTCCATTATCCTGCCGGATTACCGCCAACGGCGATCACAGCCGTGTGGGCGTGCTCACGGCCGCGTGGCGTCCCACCGGGCGTGGATCATCAGCGGGTCACTGTTCGCGGATGCCGATGCGGTTGTGCAGGGCACGCAGGGGGCGGGGCGCCCACCAGTTCCAGTCGCCGGCCAGGCGCATGAACGCCGGGACGAGGACGGGGCGGACGATCAGGGCGTCGAGGAGGATGGAGAGCCCGGTGCCGAGGCCGAAGAGTTTGATGAACGACACCCCGGAGACCAGGGTCGAGAAGAAGGACACGGCGAGGATGAGCGCGGCGGCGCTGATGATCCGTCCGCTGCGGGACAGACCGGTGATGACGGCCTGCCGCAGCGTGGTGCCGCTGTCGTGCTGTTCGCGGATACGGGCGAGGACGAAGACGGCGTAGTCCATGGACAGTCCGTAGGTGATGCAGAACAGCAGAACGGGGATGGCGACCGGAAGAGGGCCGGGGGTGATGCCGAGCGGGCCGGCGAGATGGCCGTCCTGGAAGATCCAAACCATGGCGCCGAAGACGGCGCTGAGGCTGAGCAGGTTGAACACGAGGGCCTTGAGCGGCAGGACGACGCTGCCGGTGAGCAGGAACAGAACGGTGAAGGTGATGATGGCGATGAGGGCGAGGGCCAGCGGGAGATGGTGGCCGATGGAGCCGGTGATGTCGAGGAGCTGAGCCGCCTGGCCGGTGACGAGAACCCGGTGGTGCTGGGGGACGGGGGTGGCGCGCACGGCGTGGGCGAGGTGGGCACCGGCGGGGGAGTAG
>NZ_CAAAFS010000238.1:0-22492 GCF_900634755.1 Protofrankia symbiont of Coriaria myrtifolia | reverse complement strand
GGTGGCGATGATGGCGAGGGCGCCGGTGGCGGGGGCTGCGAAGTCGGCGCGCAGCCGGTCGGCGGTCTGGCGGCTTTCGGCGCTGGCAGGCAGGACACGGTCGTCAGGGACGCCGAAGGTGACGTGCAGGAAGGGGACACCGAGCAGGAGCAGGAGGGCGAGGGTGGGGATGGCGGTGCGGGCAGGGTACCGCCAGGCCACGGCGGCGACCCGGCCGACCGCGCTGAGGCCCCTGGTTCGGCCCCTGGTTCGCGTCGAGCGACGGCGCCAGGGCAGTGGCCAGCGTTCGATCCGGCCCCGCAGCAGGAGCAACAGGGCCGGCAGGATGATCAACGCCCCGACCAGGGTGATCGCCACGACCGCGACGCCGGCGAAGGCGAACGAGCGCAGGAAGTACTGTGGGAAGACCAGCAGGCAGCACAGGGCCGCGGCGACGGTGGCGGCGCTGAACACGATCGTCCGGCCGGCGCTGCGCATGGTCGCGTCCAGGGCTGCGACGGTGCCGTAGTGGCGTCTGCGTTCCTCGCGGTAACGAGAGATGAACAGCAGGCAGTAGTCGATGGCGAGCCCGAGCCCGAGCGCGGTGGTGAGGTTGACCGCGAACACCGAGACCTCGGTGAGAGTGGCCAGGATCGCGAGCGCGCCGAGCGTCCCGATGATCGACAGAATACCGATGATCAGCGGGATGCCCGCCGCGACCACGGTGCCGAAGACCACCAGCAACAGGGCGAGAGTGACCGGGATGGCGATGGATTCGGCCCTGGCCAGATCCTTGGTGACCTGCGTGTTGATGTCGTTGTTGATCTGGGTGAGCCCGCCGAGGGAGACGGTGACACCGTCGGTGGGGCCCTCCGCCCGGGTGAACAGGTCGTGCAGCCGTCCGGTGTGCTCGGCGCTTTCGTCCTGGTCACCGTCGACATGGGCGACGATCAGGCCGACGTCGCCGGAGCGGCCGCGCAGCTCGGCCACGGGCGTCTCCCAGTAGGAGGCCACCACCTGCAGGCCCGGCTCGCGCCGCAGCGTGGCGGTGACGTCCTGTCCCTTCGTCCGGACCGCCGGCGTCTCGACGCCGGCGGTGGAGCCGATCAGGACGACCAGGTTCGGATCGGCCGAGCCGAACCTGTCCAGGAGGGTCTGCGTGCCGCGGACCGAGTCCGAGCCAGGATCGTCGAATCCGCCGGTCTTCATCCGGCTGACCGCCCCGACGCCGACGATGGCGGCGAGGATCGTCACCACCACCGTGACGAGCAGGATTGTGCGGGGACGGGTGACGATGGCGCGCAGCAGCCGGCTGCGTATCCGCGGGCGTACCCGTGGGTGGACGGCGGGGCCGCGCCCCACGCCTCGCGGCAGGGGGACCCGGGGCCGGTGCCGTCCGGTGGAATGAGGCTCGTGGAGCTGGGATTCCGGCGATGAGCCACCGTGCGGTGGTGACGTCTTCATCGCGGTGAACCATCCTTCCGGTCCGGGCGGAGCGTGTCCTCGGCCCAGCCGGCCGCGACCACGGTGCCCAGCGCGCCGCCCGTCATGCTGCCCGGCGCACTGTCACCGGGGCCGGGAATCCGGCCGGTACCGGTGCCACCCCGGTTCTCCCGACTGTTCCGATGGTGTTGGTTCCCGAGCCGCGAACGGCTTCGCGCGGTATCGCTGAACTGCCCTCCTGGCTGCTGCGGCAGGCACCGGAAAAGATCTCCGCCGGCCGCTTCCGGAGATGAGGAGGCAAGCTCGACGATCGCGACTTCGTTCACCAGAATTTTCCCCGACGATTGGTTTCTGCTGAGTGCTCGTGCCGATGGTAGGGCAAAACCTCGGCGTGGCATCGGTGCGGACCTCCCCGTCGATTCGTCGCCATTACCCACGCCGGTGGGCACCAGCCGCTTTTCGGTACCGGACGTCGCCGCCCGTCCAGAGACGGGCAAACTGTCTATATCAGTTGTGTGATTTATCTCCGGTGATGTTCCGGGGATTCCACTGACGGGCTTCCGGCCGGTTCTTCCATGGCCGTGTCACGGCCCGGGCCCGGCCATGGGCCGTTCGGTGAACAGGGATTCGTACCGGCTCTGGAACCAGCGCGCCACAAGGTGGGCCGGTGTGTTCTACCGGACACTGGCCACGGGCGTTTGTGGCCGCCCAGTATGGTTGGTGGCCGAACCACCGAAAGGGCCGACGGTGAGCGGATCATGATTCTTTCGCGCCCAGGGATTCGGGAGGCCCGGCCTCCGGTCATACGAGGAGAGGCCATGACGACCCGGTCCACCCTCACGGCTGGCGGATCCGGGCGGCAGCTTGCGACGGTCTTCCTGCTGATGCTCGTCGTCGGGGCTGTTCTCGGCGGGACGGCCAGCTATCTGACCACGAAAAGTGCTCAAAACAGCGATTCAGGTGACATCATCATCGATACCGCTCCTGAATCACTGCCAAGTGCGACAGCGGGTGTGTCGACAGCGCCCGTTGGCGCGGGCGTCGTCCCGGTCGCCGGTGTGTCACCGGACACCGTCCCGGCCGCCCTGGCCTCGCTGGCCGCCAGCACGCCGGGCTCGAGCGCGCCACCCGGTGAGCAGCCCGCGGGCCAGGGCGCGGAGCAGGGCGCCACCGCCGTGGGCGGCCGTCCGACCGGTGGCCCGGACGTGCCGGGACCCGCCTCGGCGTCCCCGACGCCCGCTCCTACGAGGCGGCAGCCGACGCCGGGCCCGGCGACCACCGCGCCCGAGCCGGCCAGCACCACCGCGGCGCCTGGGCCGGTGCCGTCGTCCGCGGAGCCGACGCCGGTTCCTCCGCGGCCCAGCCGGTGACGTGTTCTGACGGTCCAGAACCAATTTCTGACAGCAAGGAATAATTTCTGACGGTCAGGGGTCAGGGACCGGGCCCGTTCCAGCTGTTTCCGCCGATACCGGGCCCGTTCGATATCCTGCAGATTTTCCAGCACAGTAAAATCGGGAACATAGATGCTGTGACGATGGTCGGGCCAGGCCGATACCCCGACTGGTCGGACCGGCGGCCCGGATATGCCGCGCCGGTGCCGGCGCACGGTATGCTCCGGCTCGCGGCCGGGTTGCCGCATCCGCCGCCGCATCCGGCAAAGGGGCGCAGACTTCCTTGGAGCACGTTGACGGCAGTTTCGTGGGCGGGCCGGCCGGGAATGTCCACGACATGTCGGCGGTCCCGGGATGCCGGCCCCGCGGCAGCAGGCGGGACAGTTGCCGGTGGGGAGCTTCACGGGCTCCCCGGACCCGGCAGCCGTCCGGCCCCCGGCCAGTCATGTGGAATGCCCGGAGACGGCCTTTTCTCAGGAACAACGTGAGACATGTCAGAACGTCCTGACCGGTTTGCCATCGATGTGCCGCCACGTCTTCTCGTCGGACTGGGCGGCGGTATTCTTTTGCTTGTTGTCCTTGCTTTTGCCGAGTCGCTGGATCTGCTTGCGTTCGCCGCGGTCCTGAGTTATTTGGCAATCTACCTGTTTTCGTTCGTTCTGCTGCGCCCGCCCCCGGAGCGGGACGTGGAGCCGGCGCCGGTCAGCACCCGCCGGCAGTCCACCGATAATCGTGACCAGCCATCCTGAGGCGAATCCGCCTGGCACCGCTCGAACCTGTTGCCGGGTCAGGCCGTCTCGTTGGCCAGTCGTACGAGTGCTCCGCCGGCGCGCATGAGGTCTGTCAGGTCCTGCTGGTCCAGCTGCCGCAGCCGCCGGAAATACCAGCCGTCGACGATGTCGCGTGAGCGGGCGACCGCGGCAAGGCCTTCGGCGGAGATCCGCACGATGAACTGCCGGCCGTCGTACTCGTCGTGTTCCCTGATCACCAGGCCGCGTTCGGCGAGAGTCGCCAGCGCGCGGGTCATCGATGGTTTGCGTACGCCTTCCAGATGCGCGAGCTGTGTCGGGGTCAGCGGGCCCAGCCGTTGCAGTGTGGACAGGGCCGATATCAGACTGACCGGAAGTGCCTGCGGATCCCGTTGTCGTTCGGCCCGCTGTGCGCGCGCAAGTCTGGTTATCGACGTTCGCAGCGCGGTCACGAATGCCGGGTCGATACGGCTGCCTTTGTCGTTCTCGGGTAGGCCTGAATCCCCGTCGACGGCCGGGGACGGCCGGCGTCCCACGGGCGGCGGACTGCTGGTTGACTGCACGGGCACGGTCATTGCCCCATGGTAACGATGGTCCGGCCCGCCGGCGGGCCGAGAGCACCTTCCCGGCGGGACGGCCGTGACATTCCCGGATCCAGGATTTTTCGCGCCGATAATGCCCTGGGTCACGACAGTCGGCCAGGCGATATGGCGACAGTGGTATCCAGGGGAGATTCCATGGTTACTGGTCGCCGTAAACCAGCGGAATTCACTGGTATCCGTAGATGGCCGCTACTCTTCATCGGATTACGCATGGTCCGGTCACCGCTGTTCCAGAAGCCAGGCCAGGGCGCCCGGGAAACGGCCCGGGGAACCTTCTCGGTCGCTGCTGGTTCATGCTGTGCTGGTTCATGCTGTGCCGGTTCACAGCGCGCCGTCGTGGTCCGCGGTGGGCAGGGTCCGCCGCCGGTCGTGGCGGTCCCGGACCCGCTGGTAGATCTCCAGGGAGAGGTTGAGAACGAGGCGCCCCTCATGGGCCGAGCGGCGGAAGGTGTCGGACTGGATACCGAAAAGGCGGGCGGCCCGTTCTCGGCGCTGGTCAAGGGTCAGACCGAGGGTGCCCGGCCACAGGCACAGCATGATTCCGATTGCTTCGCTGTGCGGCTGTTCCATGGCGGCGACGGCGGCGGTGAGCATCCGGTGCGCGCGCAGCGCCCGGTCGTGGATGGCCTGCCGGGGCATGCCCGCCTCGGCGGGCCAGACCAGGTCGACGAACTCCGGAGCGTATGTGATCAGCTCGGCGGGACGGCCGCCGCGACGGAGCACCCGGATGAGTTGATTGTGAATTTGTTGTGCTGTTGCTGTTTCCATCGTGTGATTTGGCCATTCCTTTCCGCGTAGCCGGTCTGGTAGCTACCAGTTTTCTGTACCAGTTCGCCGCGCGGCAGGTGTTCGGGGGACTACGTCGGCCTCCCGGCTACCAGTTTGATGCCATTCTCGTGTCGGTTTCCGTCCCGACGATCGACTTGGGATCTGCCAGACACAGGCGCTGCATTCTGCCACGGCGCTGATGTTCACTGTTCCGTGACAGGCAAATCCTGCCCCAGCGGGTGTCGCCGGTGACGCTGTCCAGCGAAGCCGTCGAGCCGTGCGTCGCTCGTCATGGCAGCCGCCTCGAACAGGAAGTGATCCCCGGAAATGATCTCAGGCAGCGATCTGAAGGGCTGGCGATGACAAACTGTGACGATTCCAGGTCCGGATGCTCACGGAGGCGGGGCAGGCGTATCCGCCCCGTGGACGCTGTGGGCACAGTGGATGCCGTGGATGCCGTGGATACAGCGGACGCCGTACCGTGGCCGGAAGGAGTCGAAATGACGGCCGTACCGCTGTCGCGGCAGTTGTCGCGGCAGCCGGCACGGCGGCCGTCGTCCGGGCCCGCGGCGGAATCACCGCCATCGCTGTACGCGGCGGTTCTCTTCGGCGGGGACGACCGGTCGACCGTCACGGAGGTGGTGATCCTGTTTGAAAGCGCCGCCGCTGCCGACGGGTATGCCATGGAATGCGGCTGGGACGACTATGCTGTCGGTGCCGTCCGTTTCCATCTTCCGCCGCGGATCCGCAGGATCCGGTGGGTGGCGTGAAAAGGCCGCTGAATCGATCGGGCTGGTGGCCCGCCCACGCGGTGGTGCGGAACGGGTTTACACCGGGGCGCGGCAGGCGGAGATGAACTGGGTCAACGCCTCCACCCGGTCCGATGGTGCGTCGACGGCGTGCCTGATGACCCGGATCAGATGTTCGTAGGCGTCGGTATGGTCGTATCGTGCGGTGTCCGCGATCCGCAGCGCCCACCGCCAGTAGCCCTTGATGGTGTCCGCCAGTGGCATCCGGAAGTTCGCTATCACGTCCCGAATCGGTTCCACGACGGCGTCGCCATACCGGATCAGATATCGCTCCAGCATGTCTGCCATGAACGAGAAGTGACGGGCCTCGTCCCGGCTGAGCCGGTTCAGGATCTCCGCGAGAACCGGCTCGTCGATCACGGCGCGGAGTTGCTGGTAGTAGAGCTGCGTCGCTTTCTCCTGCACGAGGGTGTAGGTGAACAGCGAGACCGGACTGTCGAAGGGCAGGATGAACCTCCGCCGGCCTTCCTCGGCGAGCTCGAGACGCAGCCGTTCGGGTTCGGCGAGCCCGGAGGCCACCTGATAGCGGAAGAGAGCGCGGGCATGAGTGTCCTCCTCCTGCGCCCAGCGGACCGTGAAGTGGTACAGCTCCCGGTTACGGACGAAGTCCGCCGGGTCGACATCCTCGTCGAGGGGGAAGAACCGGTTGTAGAGAGCGAAGTAGCCGGGAAGGTGGTCCTCGATCAGAGTGACGAAACGGACCGCGGACCGTTGCCCCTCGGTCAGTCTCCCGCAGTCCGCACTGCTCCAGTCGAAGTCGCCCTCCACGTCGAAGCGGCGTGCCGATGGCGAGGCAGCCATGAACGAGGTGACCGCATGCTCGATGTCGGCGGCCGGCAGGAGCCGGCTCACATCCTGTTCGGACGGCGCTGCCGCCGGGGTTCCGTCCACGACGGTCATCGATCCTCCCACCGCTTGTCCAACATTCCTGCTGGCCCGACAGACGGCCACCGGGCCGGGGCGGCGACAGTGTCGCAGGTCGGGGAATATGCCCTGGTCCAGCAGGCCGGAGTGCCCCTGACAAAGGCCCAAAGGCGCCGTGATCGTGCTTTTTTCACGCCCGGTACTCCGTCATCGTGCCTTCCGGCACGTCAGGGCGTAGTGTTTGGTGGTGTAACCCCACCCGGCGTTGGCGATCTCCAGGTAGCGTTCGAGTTCGCCGGCAAGACCCGGTCGGATCCGTTCGATGTCGTCGGTGGCGGAGCGGACGTTCGTCAGTCAGTCATCGATCGTGCGGCGGTAGTCCGCGGTGAGGTCGTCCAGGCCGACGATGGAGAATCCGGCGTCCTCGGCGTCCTCGGCGTCCTCGGCGTCCTCGGCGTCCTCGGCGTCCTCGGCGTCCTCGGCGCCACGGACCAGGTCGGACAGCGGGCGCATGTCTCCCCAACCGAAGATTGTTTCGCCGACGAACCGGGTGCCGGCGCGACGGTGGAATGCCCCGTGCGCGGCCGCGTTGCGAAAGCAGCTTTCCGACACGTAAAGGGTGCCACCGCGACGCAGCAGTGTCCGGGCTCTCGCGAACACGGCGGTCAGATCGGGCATGTGCACGATGGATCCGAGCATGGTCACCGCGTCGAAGCTGCCGGCAGGCAGGTCGATCTCCTCGAAATGCCCCTGCCAGGTGCTGACCTGGTCGGCCACGCCGAGTTCACGGGCCCGGCCGCTGATGTAGGCGTGCTGGCGGGCCGCCGGGCTGATGCCGGTTGCCCGGCAGGCGTGTTCCCGCGCCATGAACAGCAGCAGGGAGCCCCAGCCGCAGCCCACGTCGAGCAGCCGCTCGCCGCCTCGCAGCCCCAGGCGCTCGGCGACGAAGCGCAGCTTGTTGATCTGAGCGTCCGCCAGGGTGTCCGTCTCGGACCGGTACAGCCCGCAACTGTACTTGCGCGACGGGTCGAGGAAGAGGCCGAAGATCTCCGGGTCGAGGTCGTAGTGCTGGTTGGTGTCGGCGAGGGCGGTGTCCGTTCTCGAGCCCGTGATCGTCGTCATGACGGATCCGGTGTGAGGACCTTCGCCACCACCAGCGCGATGTCGTGGACGGAGGAGATGCCGAAGACGTCTTCGTCCTCCAGTTCGATGTCGAAATGCCGCTCGATTCTGGAGATCATCCGGAGTACCTTGACCGAGTCAGCCCCCTCGATCGAGCGGAGGTCGGTGGCCGGGGCCACGCTGTTGGCGGCGAGGCCGAGTTCGCCGGTCACGATGTCGGTGACAACAGCGACGATCTGTTCATGAGTGACGGACAATTTTGCTCCAAAACATATTTTGCCCCACAGCACAGGGTTGCTGACGGCGCGAAAAGGATGGTCACGCGATCTCTGGCCGGATCTGTCCCGCTGGCCAGACCGGCCGGACCGGATACGGCCGGTGTCATACCAGTGCTTCGGCCAGCGCGCGCCGGATACGCGCGTTGCTGGCGAGGTCCAGACCGGTCAGGGCGCCGAAGGCCCGGCGGATCTTCACCTGGAGGCGGTCGAGTTCGCCGGCACCGCCGACCTTGGTCAGGAAGAACTCGAAGCCGGTATCTATCGTTTCGTGCTCGCGCAGTTCTGGCAGCTCGCTTTTGAAGGCGCTCACCGGATGCCTGATCCGTGTGTCGGAGGTGTACACATAGAGCGTTTCGAGCACCGACGGCAGCTCCCGCGGATGTGCGGCCAGCCGCCTGCGGGCGAAGTAGATGAACTCGCGGGCGTGGGCTGCCTCGTCCCGGCTGGCGTCCCGCATGATTGTCCGCAGCACTGGTTCGGCCACCCAGTCCGAGACGGCCCGGTAGATGTGGTTCACCGTCAGTTCCGAAATGATATTTGTCGCGAGGGTGGCGGCCGGTGTCGTGCCGGGCGCGTACGGTTCCCGCATCGCTTCGACCGGAGCCGCGTCGATGTGGACGTCCAGAGCTTTCAGCCAGGCCCGGAACGCGTAGTGGTGCTGAAGCTCCTGAAAACCCCAGATCGCCACGAACGCGGAGAAGTCGTAGTCATCGACGAATTCGTTGAAAAAGCCGTGCTGGGCGGCTATCGAGTTCGACTCGCCCATCACCGCGCTTTTCGCCAGCGTGACGTAGTCGGGGTCGACCAGGTCACGATCGATCTCGTCGAACGGCAGGTCGGCGAGTTGCCACTGATGACGTTCGTACTGGCGGAAGACATCGTAACTGTGCATCGGCTTCCTTCGCGGACTTCGCGTGCGGGCTGCTGCGGGCTTCAGGGCCGGGTCGGCCCGGGCTGCCCGCGCGGGGGTCACGGGCGTGCGGGCTTCGTGGCCGGAGCACATCGGGCTGCTACATCGGGCCCTGTTACATCGGGCTCTGTTGCGTTAAGCCCTGTTACATCGGGCTCTGTTGCGCTGGAGAACTGGGCGGCGGGCCCGCGATGTCAGAGCGGGGACTTCCATGATTGTTCGCGGATGGCCAGGCGTTGGAACTTGCCACTGGATGTGCGGGGGAGCGTGCTCGGGGGCACCAGGTGTACCGCCAGGTCGGACAGGCCGAGTGTTCCGGTGATCTGGGCGCGCAGGTCACCGGCGAGCCGGTCACGCGCGGCCGGGTCGTCGAGACTCGTCTCCGCGAGCAGAATGATCACTTCCGTCCCGTCGCCGTCGCTTCCGTCGGCACCCTTGCCGCGTCCGTCTCGGCCGCCGTCACGATCGCTGTCATGGGTGCGGCCGGCAACGGCCACGCAGCGGCGCTTGAAGACCCCAGGGATGTCGCGGGCGATGCCTTCGACGTCCTCGGGGTAGAAGTTCGTCCCATGAACGATGATCATTTCCTTTGTTCGTCCCGTGACGAACACGTCGCCATCCAGCCGGAAGCCGAGGTCTCCGGTGCGCAGCCAACCGTCCGCGGTGAAGGTGTCGTCGTCGGTCCCCTCCGCCAGCAGATAGCCGGACGTCACCGGATCCCCGCAAATCTCGATCTCGCCGACCTGTTGGTCGTCGACGGGCAGCCTGCCGGCATCGGGGCCGGAGAGCCGCAGGTCGACTCCGCGTACCGGCTGGCCCACAGCGACGACGGCCCGCGCGTGTGGATGCCCGGGGGGCACCTGCCAGACGCGCCCGGCGTTGGCCAGCAGGTCCCGGTCGACCCAGACCGACACCGGCGGCCGGCCCAGCGGAGGAAAGGTGACCGCCAGCGTCGCCTCGGCCATCCCGTACACCGGGAACATCGCCTCAGGGGCGAAACCGGCCGGCGCGAAGTGTTCCAGGAACCGTTCGACCGACGCCAGGGCGACGGGCTCGGCACCGTTGAAGGCGACCCACCAGTGCCGCATGTCCAGCCCCGCCACCTCCAGCGGGGGCACGGCCGCGACCAACTGGTCGTAGCCGAAGTTGGGAGCGGGGGAGATCGTCGCCCCGGACGCCAGGAACTGGCGCAGCCATCGCGCCGGGTCCTTGACGAAGGACGCGGGTGACCACACCGTCATGGGGACGTTGCGCAGGATCGCGGACAGGGTCGCGAACAGGCCCATGTCGTGGAAGAGGGGCAGCCAGCTCCCGCCTCCGTCACCGTCCCGGCCGAGGGCGATCCCTTCACTGATCGCCTCGATGCCCGCGAGCGTGTTGGCGTGGGTAAGCCGGACCCCCTTGGGAGCGGCGGTGCTTCCCGAGGTGAACTGGACGATGGCCATCTCGGCCGCGTCGACCAGGGGCAGCCGCCCGGACGGAGGCGCGGCTGCCAACAGATCGCCGGCGCAGACGAAGGCCACATCGCCCACGGCGCCGTCGAAACGGCTGGCCAGCCCCCGGAAGCGGGAGGAGACGATCACATCGCGGATGCCCGCGACCGACACGATCCGCGCCAGCCGGTGCGCGTGCCCCGCCAGATCCCAGGCCGCCGTGGGCAGCGGCAACGGGCAGGCCGCCGCGCCGGTCCTGGTGATGGCGAACAGCGCCTGGAGGAATTCGGGCGCGTTCTGGCTGAAGATTCCGACCCGGCTGCCAGGCCCGATGCCTGCCGCGGCCAGCGAGCGCGCCATCACGCGGGTGGAGTCAGCGAGCTCACCGAGGGTGATCGACGCCGGCTCGGACGGGAAGTCGACCCGGGTGTCCCTGCCGTGGGCGGCGACCCGGTCAAGCGCATCGTGCAACGTGCTGGTGACCATGCGGCCTCCCTCTGTCCACGAAGAGTCGGCCGTCGCCTTCTTCGCGCCGTCGCCTTCTTCTCGTCGCCGTTTCTTCGTGTCGCCGTCTCCGGTGACCATCGGTTGGGATGTGCGCACTGGGTGGCCAGTGGGCGAATCGCGCCCGGTGTGCCGTGAACGCCGTCATCGGCAAAATTGTTCGGCGGCGTGCCGAAGGCCGTCAATGGTTATTTTCCGATCGTATCGATCCATTCGGGAAAGCTATCGGACGAGGGCGGATCCGATGGTTCGTGGGCAGGATTCCCACATCATTTGTCGTCGCTTCGTGCTTCGTTCACCACCGAGCCGTGGCGGGCTGGACGAAAGCTGGGGAAAGCGGCCGGTGAACGTCCCGCCGTAATGTGTCGGACGCCGCTCAGGCGGTGGCCGAACCGCTGCCGGTCCGCTGCCGGTCTGACCCGCCACGAAGACTCTGACCCGCCACGAAGACAGCGGACAGAGCATCGCCAAGGACCGTTGGGATGCCGAGGACCGTTGAGAACGGCCCTCGCCTCCGCCCTGCCGGGTGCTGTGAACTCCACGGCGCTGCGGGCCTGCGTCACCGCGGGGCGATACCCGCCGAAGGGGTTCCAGGCCGCAGACCGCTGACGAGCGTCGCGCCGGCTCCTGGACGGATGTCCACGGTGCCGGGGTCTGCCAGGCGTACCCGACGCACACCCCGCGGCCGGGGCACGGCATCCCAGCGGCACACCCGGCCTGGTGAGCGGCGATGAAGGCCGGACGAAGGCCGTGAGCAGTAACGATAAGCGTTCGTGATCGTACGTCTGGAAGTTGCTCGTTGCCAGGGACGCGGGCTGCCAGCAACATCGCTGGAACCGGGGGGAACCGTGCGCCCCCAATTCCCAAACTCCAAAGTTCCCCGACGGCATCACGAAGATCCACGCACTGCGCCGTCGGAGCGCCTCGGCGCACCACACCACACCACACCAGTACTCCGGGGTCCCTGGATTCCGGTATTCCAGAAGATCGGATATTCCACAGATGCATCTCACCGTCCTCGGCTGCCGTTCGGGAATGCCTTCCGGTGGCCAGGGCAGTTCGGGTTATCTCGTGAGCACCGACAGCACCAGGATCCTGCTGGACTGCGGTCCCGGTGTGGCGCTGGCGCTCAGCTCGATAGGGCATCCAAAAATGTTGGACGCGGTAGTGATCAGCCATTTCCATCTGGACCACTGCTACGATCTGCTGCCGATCGGAAAAACTCTCCTGAGCCGGCACGCGCGGTATGGCGCGTCTTTCCCCACCCTGCCGGAGATCCGGGACGCCGCTGACGCCGCCCTGCTCACGCCGATCCCGCTCTATGTGCCGGCTGGTGGGCGCGCGACCCTGCGCAAGCTTGCGGAGCTTTTTCCGGTGGCGACCATTCCGCTGCTGGACAGGGCGTTCGACCTCGCCTTCGACGTACGGGAGTACGTCCCGGGCGAGAGTTTCACGGTAGGTGACTGCACGATCGGCATGCATGCGCTGCGGCACGCCATCCCCAACTGCGGTGTCCGGCTGGACGGCCCGACGGGCAGCCTCGCCTACACCGGCGACACCGGTTGGACCGACGCGTTGATCCCCCTGGCCCGCGACGTGGACCTGCTGCTGGCCGAAGCCACCCTGGAACTCGCCGACAACGGGCCGCACGGTCATCTGTGCGCCACCGACGCCGGTACCGCGGCGGCCGAGGCAGACGCCGGGCAACTCGTCCTGACCCATTTCATCTCCGCCGACTCGCGGTGGCTGGCGGCCCGGCAGGCCGACGCCCGCCAGGTCTTCGCCGGCCCGGTGCACATTGCCGCACCGGCCGCCCGGTTCGACACGTGGATTCCCAGGGGTATTCTCGGATGATTCCCGGGACCGCCCGCGGCCGGCCCCGCGCCGGCCAGCCCGTGCTGCCGGCGGCTGCGCCTCCGGCCGATGTCCCGGGAGGCGGACGTGGCTGACGATGCCCGGTCCGTCGGCCGGCGCCCGTCGCCGGTGGAGATCTCGGTGGTGTGGTGCGATTTCGGCGGTGTGCTGACCTCCCCCATCCCGGAGGCGTTCGACCGGTTCGTGGCCGCGGCGGGGGTGCCGGCCGCGGACCTGCGGTCGGCCATCGACGCCGTCGCCGGCGAGCGCGGCATGCGGATGATCGAACCGCTGGAACGCGGGCTGATGACGCAACACGAGTGGGGCCTGCGGGTCACCGCGGCGCTTGCCCCGGAGTGGACGCCACGGGTCGATCTGACCCGTTTCGGCGACCACTGGTACGAGGGGCGACGGATGAACAACGCCCTGCTCGGCTGTTTGGCCGACTGCCGGCGCCGGGGGCTGCGGGTGGGGCTGCTGACGAACAGCGTGGCCGAGTGGGAACCGCACCGCGCGGCGCTGATGCCCGACGCGGGCGTGTTCGAGATGATCATCAACTCCCACGAGATCGGGCTCCGCAAGCCCGACCCGGAGATCTACCAGTTGGCTGAGGACACCTTCGGCGCGACGCCGCGGCAGTGCCTGCTCATCGACGACACACCGGTCAACTGCGCCGCCGCCCAGGCCCGCGGCTGGCAGGCGATCCTGCACAGCTCACCAGAACAGACCCTGGAGCACCTGGCGCGATTGTGACGGTAGGTGTCCCACCCGCACCGTGGCAGGGTGGACAGTCGGCTACTGCGCGTTTCGGGCCGTGTCCACGGGCTGCAGCAGGCAGGTGCTCGTTCCGTGGGCTATCAGCTTTCCGGCGGGGTCGGTGACGCGCGCTTCCGCGAGCGCGGTCCGTCTGCCGACGTGGATCGCCAGACCCTCACAGGTGAGCTGGTCCGCGTCCAGTTTCACCGACCGGACGAAATTGACCTTCAGCTCGAGCGTGGTGTAAAGAATCCCGTCGGGGAGCCTGGTGAAGACCGCGCTCCCCATGGCGGTGTCCATGAGGGTCGCGAGAACTCCGCCGTGCACGGTATACATCGCGTTGGCCGTGGCTGGTGAGGGCGCGAGCGTGTAGACCGTCCGGCCCTCGTCCACCGACTCGAGGGTGATACCGAGTGAGTGGCCGACCCCGATTCCGGCCTGTAGACCGTAATCCAGCAGCTGCCGTAGTTCCCGAATGCGGTTCTGCGCGGCGGACTCCTCCCGCGTGCCGTTCACCTGCACAGGCTCGCCCTCCTCTGTCTCCCACCGCGCTTTTGTCTCCGGGTGCTCCGTCTGCTGTATGTCGGCCGCGGTATTCCGCATGTCGCCCGTGCACGGCCCCGGCTCGTCCCGCATCCGGGACGCTCGTCATCGGACGATACGCCGACATCCGCTGGAACAGGACCACGGAACGGTGGACCGCTGGTGAACGTTCTGTTGCCCCACAGTGGGTGAACGGGCTTTTCCATTTTCCCGGATTTTCATTTCCGAGAACGGAGCTGTCCGGAAAGCGGCATGGACGGCTGTTCGGCCGGCGGGATATTCCTGGCCGCGCCGGCCGGCGCCGGTCACCGGCCCAGCCGGCGCTACCCGCACCTGCCTGGATCAACCCGCCGTCGCTGGCAGCCGGGCAGCCGGGCGACGCCCCAGAGCAGAACACTCAGTAGTTTCTACAAGATTTCGTCTCGTTGATGTCGACAGGTTCCGCCGCCGTGAGCTGGCAGTCGAACCGGCTGAGTGCCGTGGATGCCCGTTCGCTACCCGACAAGGCCGGCTACCCGGATGTGTCGCCTCTGGTCAGAGCCCGGGCATCCTTCATCAGAAGGAACAGATGGAGCGGATGGGTGGGAGACGGTTCAAACCCGAAATACAGGTAGAACTGCCGAGCCTGGTCGTGCAGCGCGTGTACGAGCAGGGCTCGCACACCGACGATCTCCGCTGCCGCGACGGTGCGGGTGATCGCGTCGCGTAACAGATGGGCGCCCAGACCCCGGCCCTGTTCCTTGACGTCGACGGCGAGACGCCCCAGCAGAATGACCGGGACGGGATCGGGCATGCCCTGGCCGATGCGTCGGCTGGTGTCCAGCCGCTGTACAGCTCCGGTAGCCAGGGCGTAGTAGCCGACGACACGTCCGTCACGGCACGTGACAAAGCAGCGGGAGGCTCCCGCTGTCTGGTTACCCAACGCCCGTCGGCGCAACCAGTCGTCCAGTGAGGACTCGCCGCTGTCAAAGGTCGACAGGTCATCAGCCGCGGCGATCGGCCTGGGTGCGGAGTAACCACTCACTCAAAGATCGACTTCTCGGTGAACAGGCGTTCCAGGCGCGGTTTGCGGGTAACCGGACGATCCAGAATGGTGAGGAACTCCGTCCATGCCTCGCTCCCCAGTGTGAACAGGCGCTGGTCTGCCAGGACGTCCTTGGCCCTGGCTACGGCCGCATTCACGGTGAACTCGGTGACGGTCGAGCCTTCGACCTCGGCTGCCGCGCGGATCAGCGCATCCTGCTCTTCAGGCAGGCGCACAGCGATGCGGGAACTTTTGATCATCGTCACGTCCTGAGTGTGCGCCTGGTAGGCGTACGAGTCAAGGAGGTGTGGCTTACAGGTGGAACGGAAATCCCTGACGGCAGGCCGGTGACGGTGGGCTGGTCGAGGTCACGCGACGCTCGGCTGCTGTGGCTCCGCCGTGGGTACGGCCCGGCTGGCGTGATCGCCCCGTTCGCGTAGCACGATCACCGTCACGACGGCACCGGCCAGCGCCCCGGCCGCGGCGACGATGAAGGTGACGTTCATCGAGGTGACGGCATCACCCCGCTGTGGCGAGAGGACACCCGCGAGCGCCACCCCGAAGACGGCCCCGAACTGCCGGAACGTGTTCATCGCGCCGGACGCGGTACCGGCGAGATCGGCCGGTACCGAGCTCATCATCGCCTGGATAGCGACCACACCGCTGGACAGGGGTATGCCGGCGCCGAGCAGCACCAGCGCCCATCCGTAGGTGAAATAGCCGCCCGCCTCCTCGACGAGGGTGAGTCCGCCGAGCCCGGCCGCCACGAGGAGCAGGCCCAGGAGCATGGTCGTGCGGGTCCCGAGCCGGGCCACCACGGCTGCCGCGCCCATCGAGGCCACGCCGAGGAACCCGGTGAGCGCCAGGAAACGCACCCCGGTTTCCACCGGTGACAGGTGCCGGGTCTCCTGGAGGTACACGGTCAGCAGGAACAGCACCGCATACATGCCGAACAGGCCGAGGAAGTTCACGACGCAGGCCACGGCGACCGCGGGAACGCGCAACAGGCGCGGCGGGAGCATCGGGTGTGGGCAACGGATCTCCCACAGCACGAAGAGCGTCAGGATCACGGCGCTGCCGAGCAGGAGCCCGAGGATGACGGGCGAGGACCAGCCGAAGCGGCCACTTTCGATCATCGCGAACGTCAGTGATCCGCTACCGAGCACGAACAGCGTCTGCCCCACGGTGTCCGGCCGGCTGGCGGCTTCCCGGTTTCTCCGGACGCCGCCGGCCGGTGCCGTGCCGGGCAGGCCGTCGTGGCGTTCGTCGACGGCCCGGCCGTTCGGGGACGGCCGGCGGGGAGGGGACGAGGGCAGGGTCCAGGACAGGCCGGCGAGCGCCACCACGCCGATCGGCAGGTTGATCCAGAACATGCTCTCCCAGCCGGCTGTCTGGACCAGCAGCCCGCCGATGATCGGTCCGAGTGCCACCGCCGTACCGGCGACGCCACCCCACACGCCGATGGCACGGGTCCGTTGCCTCGGGTCCGCGAACAGTTCGGCGGTGACCGCGAGCGACAGCGGTACGATCGCTGCCGCGAACACGCCCTGGCCGCCGCGCGCGGCGATCAGTATTCCCGGGCTCGGGGCGAGCGCGCAGGCCACCGAGCAGGCAGTGAAGCCGGCGGTTCCGGTCAGCAGGGTCGCCTTGCGACCGAAACGATCGCCGACCGATCCCGCGGTCAGCAGCAGACAGGCAAAGCCCAGGGTGTAGGCGTCCAGGAGCCACTGGGCGGCGGTGACGTCGGCGTGGAGATCGGCGCGGATCGCCGGCACGGCGACCGGAGTGATGCTGGCGTCCAGATAGACCACGAAGGTCGCCACGCAGACGAGCGCGAGCCGGATCGAAGGACTGTCGCGGCGCGACGTCGAAGCGGGTGTTCCGTCTAGCCTCATGAAAACATCCCCCTGCCGGTGGTCATCTCATGACGTGTGGCATGCGGCACTCGCGGTGGGTTCCAGAAATCGGTCGTACGATAAGATCCGACATTTTTCGTGGCTGGTCGTACGTGCACGAAGCTGTTCCGCCAGTGTAATATCCGTGTGTGCGCGGACGAGTCGAGATTGCCAGGTGGTAAACGTCACGGCAACGTTCCGGTAAATGTTCGCCAAGTGGCTGGCCAAGAGAATACGCCGACATCGTCGCTACCGATCGTCTCCGCCGATCGGGTGATTGGGTCTGCCAAATCGACGTTGACACCATCCCGACAGGTTCACATACTAACTGAGGTGCCCGCCGATGCCCGGCCCCAGGTTCCCGATCCGTCATCCAACCGGCCGGCCACGGGAGTGCTGTGAACGGGTGAAGTTTTTGTGACGGCTTTCGTGGTGGTGTTCGTCGGGGATTTTCTTCGTATTCGTGCCCGTCCGTATCCCGGCGTCGCCGGTGAGTTCTCGTTTCTCGACATCGGAAATCGTCGCCGCGAGTAGGTGGTTTATATGCAGCAGTACAAGTCCGGGGACGGCGTCGTTCTTCCCGGGGATCGGGGCCTCTCCCTCATCCTGGACGAGGGCGTCCGGCTGGCCCCGGACCGCCCGGTGCTGAGCTGGCAGAACGCCGCCGGCTGGCAGGACGTCAGCTACCGGCAGTTCGCCGACCACGTCCGGGCCGTCGCCAAGGTGCTGCTGGCGCACGGGGTCGCGCACGGTGACCGGGTGGCTGTGCTGGGACGGACCAGCTACGAGTGGGCCGTGGTGGACTTCGCGGTGCTCAGCATCGGCGCGGTCACGGTCCCGATCTATCCGACGGCATCCGAGCAGCAGGTGCGCCATCTGCTGGTCGACTCCGCGGCGAACTGGTGCTTCACCGAGACCGAGGAACAGCGGGTCCAGCTCGACCGGATCGGCGGGGCGGCCCTGCGCGTCGGCGCCTGGCCGCTGGCGGCGGTCTGGGCCTGGCGGGACGCCGACCAGGACGGGCCCTGGGACGCCGAGTTCGACGAGCGCCGCGCCAAGGTACGCGCCGACGACCTCGCGACGATCGTCTACACCAGCGGTACCACCGGCATGCCCAAGGGATGCATGCTCACCCACCGCAACCTGTACGCGTCCTCCGCCAACACCGTCGAACACACCGGTGACCTCTTCCGCACCGCCGACGGGGAGCAGGCGGCGACCCTGCTGGGCCTGCCGCTGTCGCACGTCTTCGGCCGGACCATCCTCATCGCCTGCCTGTACGGGGGCACCCGGACCGGCCTGGTGGCGGGCATCCCGGAGCTGATCGGGCAGTTCCCGGTGTTCCGGCCGAGCTTCCTCGCGCTCGTGCCGTACGCGTTGGAGAAGATCCGCAAGCGGGTGCGCGTGCCCGCGGCCGGCGGGGCCGGTGCGGTCGACGCCGAGGCGGAGCGGGTCGCGATCGAGTTCGGCCTCGCCAGCGCGCGCGGGCTGCCGGTCGACGACAGCCTGCGCACCACGCACGCCGTGTTCGACGAGCGGGTCTACAGCCGGGTACGGGCCTCCTTCGGTGGCCGTTTCCAGGATGTGATCTGCGGCGGCGCGTCGCTCGACGACTCGACCGCGGCCTTCTACGGCGGGGTGGGGGTGCGGATCCTCAACTGCTACGGGCTGACCGAGGCCGCGACGGCGGTGACGGTGAACGTTCCGGCCACCAACCGGATGGGCAGCACCGGGCGCCCGATCCCGGGCACCACGGTGGCGATCGCGGACGACAGCGAGCTGCTCATTCGCGGCCTCAACGTCTCGCCGGGGTACTGGAAGGGAAGCCCGCAGCCCACCGACCGGGACGCGACACAGGGCGGTGAGGGCCCGTGGCTGCACACCGGCGACCTCGGCCGGCTGGACGACGACGGTTTCCTCTACATCACGGGCCGCCGCAAGGAGATCCTGGTCACCAGCGGTGGCAAGAACGTCGCGCCCGCTCCGCTGGAGGACCGCGTCCGGCTGCATCCGCTGGTGAGCAACTGCATGGTGGTGGGTGACGGGCGGCCCTTCGTCAGCGCGCTGGTGACGATCGACCCCGCCGCGCTCGCCGGCTGGAAGGCGAGCCGAGGGCTTGCCGCCGACGACGACTCCTGGAGCCATGACCCCGAGCTGCTCACGGAGATCCAGATCGCGGTGGACGACGTGAACAGCCTGGTCTCGCGCGCCGAGTCGATCCGGGCGTTCCGGGTGCTCTCGAGCGACTTCACCGTGGCCGCCGGGCATCTGACGCCATCGATGAAGCTGCGCCGTAACGTCATCGAGGCCGAATTCGCCGCGGACATCGCGGCGGTGTACGGCTGACCGCTTCCTCCTCCCTCCTTCCCCTCCTCCCGCTCCCTCCTCCCACCATCCGGTGAACTGGTGGAGAATTCTCCACGTATTTTTTCGGGCGTTCTTCCGTACCATTCCCGGATTATGGGTTGATTGTGTCGTCCGATCGGACGATGTGTCTCGGCAGTAGTTGTTGACTGTCGTTCCGACAGTTGTGGAAAATCGATTCGTACCACTGCCGTGTGTAATATCACCGCGGGCTTCGCCGGGTTCACGACAGGAGCACACTACTCATGTACGACGTCATCGTTGTCGGTGCGCGCTGCGCCGGTTCACCTCTGGCGCTGCTGCTCGCCAGGCGAGGCCACCGGGTCCTTGTCGTCGATCGGGCAACCTTCCCGAGTGACACCGTCTCGACGCACTACATTCACCAGACCGGCCTTGCCCGGCTGCGGGACTGGGGCCTGCTCGACCGCCTTGTGGCGTCGGGCGTCCCGCCGATAAGAAACCTGATCATGTCCTACACCGGCATTCACATCGAGGGCTTCGCCGACCCGATCGAGGGCATCACCGAGGTCTACTCCCCACGGCGCACCGTCCTGGACAGCATTCTCGTCGACGCGGCACGCGCGGCCGGCGCGGAGATCCTCGAGGGGTTCACCGTCCAGGATGTGATCTTCGAGGACGGCCGGGCGGCCGGTATCCGGGGCCAGTTCGGCGACGGGCCGGAGCAGGAGTTCCGCGGGTCGTTCGTCGTCGGCGCGGACGGCCGGAACTCGACGATCGCGGACAAGGTCGGGGCTGACTTCTACCGGGTGGTCCCGGCGAGCTGCTTCGTCTACTACTCGTATTTCAGTGGCCTGGACTGGGGTTTCCAGCACCGGACCGGCTTCAACGAGCAGCAGATAGGCACGTGGCCGACCAACGACGGTCTGAACCTGCTGTCCCTGCTACGCCGGCGGGAGCACTTCAGCGCGTTCCGCACCGACGTGGAGAACAACTTCCACGCGGTGTACGACGAGGTCGTCCCCGAACTCGGTGAGGAACTGCGGGCGAAGGGGAAGCGGGAGGAGAACTTCCGGGTGATGCGTTACCCGGACAACTACTACCGCCGCTCCAACGGGCCGGGCTGGGCGCTGGTGGGGGACGCCGGATACCACAAGGACCCGTTCACCGGCTGGGGAATCACCGACGCCTTCGTGTATGCCCAGCTCCTGGCGGACCACCTGCACGAGGGGCTGGCCGGCGAGCGCCCGATCGACGAAGCGGTGGCGGAGTACGCCAGGCTCCGCGACGAGCGGAGCAAGAGCACCTTCGAGTTCACCTGCATGATTTCCGAACTCCTCCCGCTGCCCCCCTTCTTCGACTCCGTACTGCGCGCCGCGAGCCAGAGCCCGGAATACACGAAGAAGTTCTACGGGATGATCGGCGGGGGCATCCACAGCGAGGAGTTCTTCGCTCCGGGCCACCTGGAGAAGCTCTACGAAGAGGTTGGGACGCCGCGGGACAAGCGGCTGCTCACGGCCGCCTGACCGCTTCTCGCCCATATCTGCCGACATTCGCCTGTATCGTTCCGCACCTGCCCCGCTTCTCGATCACCAGGTGCCCTGGTACCGGGGGCCAGGGGAGCGGGGAGCCGGTGAACCGGGCGGCGCGGCAGGAGGAGAACGCGCCGCCCGCCGCCCCTGCGGCTGCGGCGCCGACACAGACCAGGAGCGTGCCCAGCCGTGAACGCCGCACCCACCGCACTCACCGCACCCGCCGCGGGCAGCGCGTCCGCCGCGCCCGGCGCGGACAGCAGCCCGCGGCGGATCGCCGAACGCACGAAGGCGTTCGTCCAGGAACATGTCTTCCCGGTCGAGCGGGAGATCATCGTCGACGGGCGTCCGATGGACGACGCGCTGCGGGTGCGGCTGCAGGAGGAGGCACGTCAGGCGGGGGTCTTCGGCCCGCTGTCGCCGGTGGCCTACGGCGGGCTCGGCCTCGACACCCGTGCCCTGGCGCACGTGCTGGAGGCCGCCGGCGCGAGCCTGATCGGCCCGATCGCGGTGAACGCGTCCGCCCCGGACGACGGCAACATCCACCTGCTCGCCCACCTCGCCACCGCTGAGCAGGCGCGGCGGTACCTGGAACCGTTGGCGCGCGGTGAGGTCCGCTCGTCCCTCGCGGTGTCCGAACCGTCCCCGGGGGCGGGGTCGGATCTCACGATGCTGCGCACGACCGCCGAGAAGGCCCCCGGCGGCTGGAAGATCAACGGCGTGAAGCACTTCGTCACCGGAGCCGACGGGGCGGCGTTCAGTATCTGCATGGCCGCCACCGCCGGCGGCGGCGCGACCATCTTCCTGGTGGACCAGGACAACCCGGGGCTCACCGTCGGCCGCCGCATGCCGACGCTGGACCACAGTGCCCCGGGCGGTCACTGCGAAGTGACCTTCGACGACTGCTTCGTACCCGACGACGCCGTGCTCGGCGAGGTCGGGAAGGGCTTCGAGCAGATCCAGGCACGGCTGGCCCCCTCTCGCATCATGTTCTCGATGAGCTGGCTGGGGGTGGCCATCCGGGCGCACGAGATGGCGGCGGCGCGGATCGTCGGCCGCGAGGCGTTCGGGGCGGCGGTCGCCGGCCACGGGATGGCCCAGGCCCACGTCGCCGACAACGAGATCGACATCGCGGCCGCCCGGGCGCTCGTCCACTCGACAGCCGCCGTGATCGACGAGCGTGGTGCGCTCAGCGGCGCCGCGCGCCACGCGTCCGCGATCACCAAGACCTTCGTGTCGGAGGCGGTCTGGCGGGTACTCGACCGCGTGGTCCAGCTCTACGGCGGGCTCGGTGTGTGCGAGGACGAACTGGTCGCCCGCTTTCTTGTCGAGGCGCGGGGTTTCCGGATCTACGAGGGCCCGTCCGAAGTGCTGCGCTGGTCCATCGCCCGCCGGGTGCTGCGCGCTTACCGATGAGGCCGGTCGACATCGCCGGTGGCGCGGACAGCCGGCGGCGCGGGTGTCTTCTCTCCTGCCCCGCGCGCTCCTGCCCGCACGGTGACTTCACCTCTTTTTCCGCCGCTTCCGGTAACCGGTTCGGCATCTGTTCACGGGCCGGTAGGAAAAAAGTGTTGGGATGGCAGACGTAACTAGTAGACTGTCGCTGCTTAGTTCTGGTGTGTCTTGTGTCTGGGTGAGAGGGTTGGGTCTGGCAGGTCTCCCCGTCCCTCTGCCGGTCAGGACTGTGTCGTGGGTTCGCAGAAGAAGTGGCCGG
>NZ_CAAAFS010000237.1:18929-22958 GCF_900634755.1 Protofrankia symbiont of Coriaria myrtifolia | reverse complement strand
TCTACTAGTGACACGCGGGTTTCGCCCGCCCGGACCGGGTACGCGATATTCAGCGAGGCCACCAGCGGAGCTGTCGACTACGAGCGGATTCGTGAGATCACGAACTCGCTCGTGCCCTTCGGCAGATTCGTCGGGGTCGATATCACCGAGGTGGGGCCGGACCGCGCGGTCGTCGAGATTCCGGCGGCCCGGAACCTCACCAATCATCTGGGTACGGTGCATGCCGGCGCGCTCTTCCTGGCCGCGGACATCGCCGGGGCCGCCGCCCTGGCCGGCGCACTGGCACCGCGCCTCGCCCGGGTCGAGTACACGGTGGTCCGGGACGCGCGGTCGACCTTCCGGAAGCCTGCCGTCGGCCGGGTCCGCGCGATCGCCACCGTGGACGAAAGAGAGGCACGGCGGGTCCTGGCCAGCACCGCCGCGGAACAGTTCGACCTGGACAGCAAGGCACTGCTCTATGACGACGCCGACGTGCTGGTGGCCAAGTTCCGCTTCGACTACGCCTGCAGCATAGCGGCGAGCTGACCGGGGTTCCGTCAGCACCGCGTACGAACACTGGTACCCAGACAGCCCGAAGAGCGCACGACGATGTTCCCAGTGCGCTCGGGAGGAAGCCTGGAACGGCATCCCCGGGCCGTTTCCGGGCCGGCATCCGGTTGTCGGGGCGTCCCGCGCGGACGGTTTCTCCGCCGTCGGATCCGGTGTGTCGGCGGGTATGGCGGATCCCGCCGGGCGGTGAACTCCGCCGGAATACGTCAAGAAATCTCGGAACGGGCATCTGGTTTTCCTGCGAGTACCGTCGATCGCCCGCTCCGATCGGGTAATAGGTATCCGGGATTGGCGTTGACCATTCTTTCGGATGTTCTGCACAATTGAGAGGAAGCTTGCTGGCGAATGCCCGTGCCGACACCTGCCGGATAGAATGACAGGGACGTGAACAATGTGTGAATATTTCACGGACGGATGGGCTGGCGTCCAACTCAGGAAATCTTTTCGCGGGCAGCTCGGGATGGATCGGGGAACATGATGGCGAAAGCACGGATGACGGTCGTCGGTGACAGTTTCGTCGAGGGCCGGGGCGACCCCGCCCCGGACGGGACGTACCGCGGCTGGGTGCCCCGGTTCGCCGAGATGTTCGGGATTCCGGGCAGCGGCTGCCTCAACCTGGGGACCTTCGACGCGACCACCCAGGACGTGGTCGACCGGCAGCTTCGGGTCGCGCTGGTGAACAAGGCCCCGCTGATCGGGTTCGTGGCCGGGGTCAACGACCTGATCCGGGACTACGACGCGGCCCGCTTCCGGCGGAATCTCGAGTCGATATTCACGACACTGTCCGGCCCGGACACGGTGATGTTCACCGCGACCTACGCGGACATCCCCCGCAACCTCCCGTTGCCGGCGTCCTTCCAGGAGCTCCTGCGGGGCCGTTTCGCCGAGGCGAACGAGCACCTGCGGGAGATCTCCGCGCGTACCGGCGCGCTCTGCCTGGACGTCGTCGACAGCCGGGAATGGGCGGACCCGGCCATGTGGTCGGCCGACGGCCTGCATCCCAGCCCCGTCGGCCACCAGCGCTTCGCCGAGGCCATGGCGGATCTCGTCGCCCTGGCCACCGGAATGGTGCCGCTGCCCACGGCGTCCCCGTTCGCCGGCGCCGGCGCCGGACCACTGTCGTACTAGACCAGCCTGAATACCGGACCAGCCCAGATACCAGAGAGCCTGAATACGGGCCACCTGAAATACTACATCAACAGAAATGCCAGGCCAGCAGAAATACCAGGCCGCCAGAAATAGCAGGACGGTCGACGTGGCAGAACGGCCGAACAGGAACGATCACGGTTTCTCCCGCGCCGGCCGGCCGCCGGCCGCGGATGTCCGCACGCCGATCCAGAAGGTCCGACCGGCCCGGGTTCCCGGGCCACTGCGTGGCACGGCCGAGTGGGGAACCAGCGCCGCTGGCTCCCCGTCCCGGCTCTTTCGTGTGCCTGTGAGCACCGGGCGGGCCGGCGGAACACGCCGGTTCCGAAACACCCGCCGGCGGCCGCCCGGGACCGTCGGACCCAGGAGCACGAGACCGGGGAGAACAAGACCTGGAAACGCGCGGCCCGGGCCGCGGAAAAGGCCGGGACCATCCGCTGCGACAAAGCTCAAGGAAAGCTCAGGAGAGGAAAACGGTGAGCGGCGACACGCTGGCGCAACGGCGCCTGGCCGACAACCCGATCGCGATAGTCGGTATGGCCGGTCTCTTCCCGAACGCCTACAACTACCGGGAGTACTGGCAGAACATCGTCGACGCGACGGACTGCACACAGGACGTCCCGGCGAGCCGGTGGAACCTCGACGACTACTACGACCCCGATCCGACCGTCCCGGACATGACCTACTCGCGCCGCGGCGGCTTCATTCCCGACGTCGACTTCGACCCGTTGGAGTTCGGCATCCCGCCGAACCAGCTCGAGGTCACCAGCGTCATGCAGACACTGAGCCTGATCGTGGCCCGTGACCTGCTGCGCGACGCGGGCGCGACCGAGTCCGACTGGTACGACGCCACCCGTACCGGGGTTGTCCTGGGGGTCACCGGGCCGGTCCCGCTGATGCATCCGCTGGCGGCCCGGCTGTCGACCCCCGTCCTGAAGGAAGTGGTCCGTAGCTGCGGGCTCAGCGCGTCCGACGCCGAGGCCATCGCCGCCAAGTACGTCCAGGCGTTCGCGCCGTGGGAGGAGAACTCCTTCCCCGGCCTGCTGGCCAATGTGGTCTCCGGCCGGGTCGCCAACCGCCTGGGGCTGGGCGGGATGAACTGCACGGTGGACGCGGCCTGCGCGGCGTCGCTGTCGGCCCTGCGGATGGCCGTGGCCGAACTGGTCGACGGCCGAGCCGAGATGATGATCGCCGGTGGCGCCGACACCGAAAACTCGATCTTCGGGTACATGTGCTTCAGCAAGACCCAGGCCCTGTCGAAGAGCGGGCAGATCCGACCGTTCGACGACGCCGCCGACGGCACCCTCATCGGCGAGGGCATCGGCATGATCGCGCTGAAGCGCCTCGCCGACGCCGAGCGGGACGGCAACCGTGTCTACGCGGTCATCCGCGGCATCGGCTCGTCCAGCGACGGCCGGTCCAAGAGCATCTACGCGCCCCGCGCCGAAGGGCAGCGGCTGGCGCTGGCCCGCGCCTACGCCGACGCCGACTGCTCGCCCGCGTCCGTCGAGCTGTTCGAGGCGCACGCCACCGGCACCGCGGTGGGGGACAGGACCGAACTCTCCGCGCTGACCGAGGCGCTGTCCGAGGCGAGCGGCGAGCGGCACTTCGCCGCGGTCGGCAGCGTGAAGTCACAGATCGGCCACACCAAGGGTGCCGCGGGCACGGCGAGCCTGATGAAGCTCGCGCTCGCCCTGCACCACCGGACGCTGCCGCCGACGATCAACGTGGAGCATCCCAACAGCGCGATCGACTTCACCGGCGGGCCGCTGTACGTCAACACCCGGACCCGGCCGTGGATCCGCGACCCGGACCGGCCGGTCCGCCGGGCCGCCGCCTCGGCGATGGGCTTCGGCGGGACGAACTTCCACGTCGTTCTTGAGGAACACACGGCCTCTGAGGAGCACACCGGCGAGCGCCGCGCCACCACGACACTGCACCGCACCGCCCGCGCCCACCTCTGGCACGCGGCCGACACGGCCAGCCTGCTGGAGCTGCTGCGGTCCGGTGCCGAACCGGACGACAGCACGCAGATCCCGGCGGAGCACGCCCGGGTCGGCTTCGTCGCCGCGGACGACGAGACCGCCCAGCGCCTGCTCGCCCTGGCGGTCGAGCAGCTCGCCGCCGCCCCGGACGCGCAGCAGTGGACGCATCCGGCGGGGGTGTTCTTCCGCGCCCGGGCGCTGGCCGACCTGAAGGTGGGCGCGCTGTTCGCCGGGCAGGGCAGCCAGTACCTGGACATGGGCCTGGAGGCGGTGCTCAACATCCCGACCGTGGCCGGGGCCGTCGACGACGCGAACGAGGCGTTCGCCGGAGCCGACCACCGGCTGGGCG